>NZ_JBYSXE010000024.1:0-55680 GCF_058781925.1 Sphingobium sp. FW306-1B-F04DB
GACGCAGGGTGGGCGGGGCGGCCGCATCATCCGCGTGACGACGCTCGCTGCGGAGGGCGCGGGAAGCCTCAAGGCGGCACTCGAGGCGACGGGGCCGCGGATCGTCGTGTTTGAGGTGGGCGGCGTCATCGATCTCGGCCGCACCACCTTGACGATCACCGAGCCCCATCTGACGATCGCCGGGCAGACCGCGCCATCGCCGGGGGTCACGATCATCCGCGGCGGCATCGACCTCAAGGCGCATGACGTCATCGTCCGCCATATCCGCATCCGCCCCGGCGTTGACGGGCAGGCGAAGATGAGCGGGTGGGAGGTCGACGCTTTCTCGACCGTCGGCGCCTATAACGTGATCGTCGACCATTGCACCATGACATGGGGGCTCGACGAGAATCTCTCCGCCTCGGGTCCGCGCTTCACCGGCAAGACGGTGGAGGACTGGCGCAAGGGCACCTCGCACAACATCACCTTTTCCTACAATCTGCTCGCCGAGGGGCTTGCCAATGCGAGCCATCCCAAGGGTGAGCACAGCAAGGGCTCGCTCATCCACGACAATGCAACGGGCATCCTGATCTACCGCAACGTCTATGCGCACAATGTCGAACGCAGCCCGCTGCTGAAGGGCGGTGTGCACGCGTCGGTGGTCAACAACCTGATCTACGATCCCGGCAAGCGTGCGGTGCACTACAACCTCATGGCGCTCGAATGGGCGGGGCAGCCTTACCAGACGGGCGAGCTGTCGGCGGTGGGCAATATCATGCGCGGTGGTCCCTCTACCGTTAAGGGGCTGCCGTTTCTGATGCTCGGGGGCGATGGCGACCTGCGCTATTACGGGCAGGACAACATTGCGGTCGACAAGCATGGCAAGTCGCTGCCGATGTTCGGGCGCTATGGTGAGACGCGCGCGCAACTGATCGAGGAAAAGGCACCCGTTGCATGGCCCAAGGGGCTGGACGTCCTCCCCGCGCGCGATGTCGAGTCGCATGTGCTCGCCAATGCCGGCGCACGTCCGTGGGACCGCGATGAGCACGACATCCGCGTGCTGTTCTTCGTCGCCGAGGGACGCGGCGAGATCATCGACGACGAGAAGCAGGTCGGCGGCTATCCACAGGTCAAGGAAACGCGCGCGCCCTTCGTCGACGCCGAATGGAACCTCGACACGATGGAGCCCAGATCGGGCCGCTATCCGGGACAGAAGGGGGGGCCGATACAGGAGAGCATGTCGGTCCGCGACCGCGCGATGCGCAACTGAATCAGCTGCCGGGCTGAATATAGGGGACGCGCGCGAAAAGCTCGCGTTCCCACTGGCGCGGATCGTTGATCACGCTTGTCTGCGCGTCGAACACCATCGTAGCGCGATCGGGCAGCGTATAGCCCGACCAGTCGGGCAGATCGGCATGGGCGGGGCTTCCAGTGCGCGCGAGCGCCGCGAAGGCGCCCATCATCTGCGCGCTCAGCCGCTGCGCATGGGCGCCCGTGCCGGTCAGTGAACCCTCCGCATCAAGCGTTCCGAAGACCAGCGGGATATCGTGGGCGTGCGCCGCGCGGCGTTCGGGCCGCGTCGGCGACGCGAAATCGAGCTGATAGACCCATGTCGCGATCGCGCCAGCCCCCGCGCGCGCGTCAGCTTCCTCAACCTGGCCACGCCAGCTCCGTCCGGCGGTGGTCGCGGCATAGAAGATGTCCGCGGGCGAATAGGCCGGATAGCGCGCGCGGAACTGCGCGACGACCCATTCGGGCAGGATATCGACCTTCAACTCGGGCGCGATGCGCTCGGCGAGATTGTCCCAGCCCAGCCCCTGGAGCCTGGGCCCGTTCGGATCGATGAAGGCGCGCGTCTCGTCACGCGTGTTGCCGAGGATCATCGGTATCGCGTTGGATTGCGGGTTGGGGTCGGGCCAGAAGGGATGGCGCATCAGCCATTTCATGTCGAGCACCGGCCCCATATAGACGCCGCCGCCCAGCACCGGATCGGTGGCCTCGAGCGCTTCCACCAAGCGCTCGGTAGGCAGATCGAGCAGGGCGCCGAGATCGCTCTCTTTCACTCCCAGCGCGGCCAGATAGCCGCGTGCGCGCGCAGTCGCGTTGAGCGGCCCCGAGACGGTCACCTGCTGGCCGCTCATCGTCGCGGCAGCATGGAACAGCCCCCTGGCCGCGGGCATCCCCATCATCGTCGCGATCTTGGCGCCGCCGCCCGACTGGCCGAACACCATCACGCGCGCGGGATCGCCACCGAAAGCCGCGATATTGTCGCGCACCCACTGGAGCGCGAGGATCAGGTCGAGCTGCCCGACATTGCCGCTGTCGGCAAAACGCGGGTCGAACCGCGCGAGATAGAGATAGCCGAGCGCGTTAAGCCGGTGATTGACCGTCACCACCACGACATCCTCGCGCGCCGCGAGGTGATGCCCGTAATTGAGCGGGTCGATTACGCTGCCCGTCGAATAGGCCCCGCCGTGGATATACAACATCACGGGACGCCTGGCGCGCGCGTCGGCGCCGGGGGTCCAGATATTGAGGAACAGGCAGTCCTCGCTTGTCCGCACGTAGCGATCGTTTTTCTGCGGGCACGACGCCGCGAATTCATACGCTTTCTGGACCGCAGATGACGGTCTGGGCGCGACGGGCGCCCGGAAGCGGCGCTGCCGGGTGTCTTGGCCATAGCGAATGCCGCGAAAGACCTTGAGGCCACCTTCGGACAACCCGGCATAGCGCCCGCCGGCGCTCCGCACTTCGGCAGCACCGCGGGCCGATACGATGGCAGGCGCGATGCCGAGCGCAAGCCCGCCAGCTATTGTGGCGCGGCGCGTGATCCTAGCGCCGGACATCCAGTTCGCCGGCGAGGAAGGCGTTGATGTCCGCGCGGCCGAACAGGCTGGCGTCGCCGGGCAGCGAATGTTTGAGGCAGGTCAGCGCCAGCCCCGCACGCACCGTCCAGTCGAGATCGGCGCCGAGGTTCAGGCCGTGCAGTATCCCCGCAGCAAAGGCGTCGCCCGCGCCGATCCGGTCGACGATTCCTGCCACCACGACCTCGTCGCTCTGATGCGCGCCGGCCGGGGTATCGATCCGCGCCGCGAGGCGGTGCCAGTCGGCATCATCGACATGACGCGCGGTCGACGCGATGAGCTTGAGATTGGGAAAGGCCGCAAACGCCGCCTCCGAGGCCTCGCGCCGGCGCTCTGGGCCGTCGCCGTGAAAGGGTTCGCCGAGCAGCAGCGAGATGTCGCGATGATTGCCGAACAGCACATCGGCGACACCGACGAGCCGGGAGAGCACCGCTCGGGGATCGCTGTCCCAGCTTTCCCACAGCCGCGCGCGGTAATTGCCGTCGAACGACACCGCGATTCCCATCGCCCTGGCGGTTTCGGCCGCACGGATTGCGGCCTCGGCGGTGGCGGGGCCGAGTGCGGGGGTGATCCCCGACAGATGCAGGCGATCGACCCCGGCGAGCAGCGCCTGCCAGTCGAACGCATCGGCGGGCGCATCCGCGAAGCTCGAATGCGCGCGGTCATAGACGACCTCGGAGGCGCGCAGTCCCGCGCCGGGGGTGAGGAAATACAACCCCATACGCCCGTCGCGAAGCGTGACATCGCTGCAATCGACGCCATGCCCCCTGAGCGTGGTGATCGCGGTCTGGCCAAGCGGATTGTCGGGGACGGCGCTCACCATTTTCACGTCATGGCCGAGCCGCGCCAGCCCCACCGCGACATTGGCCTCGGCGCCGCCGACATGGACGTCGAGCCGGCCCGACTGCAACAGCAGCTCGCGCCCCGGCGCGGTCAGGCGGAGGAGCAGTTCTCCGAAAAAGGCGGTGCGACTGGCCACGCGTCTGTCCCCCTTGTCAGCGCGCGAGCCAGCCGCCGTCCACGGCCAGAATATGGCCCTGGACATAATCGGCGGCCGAGGAGGCGAGGAACACCGCGGCGCCGCCCATATCGCTCGGCTGGCCCCAGCGCCCGGCCGGAATTCGCTCCATGATCTGGCGGTTGCGCGTCTCGTCGGCCTGCAGCGCAGCGGTGTTGTTGGTCGCGATATAGCCGGGGGCGATCGCGTTGACGTTGATGCCTTTCGCGGCCCATTCGTTGGCGAGCAGCTTGGTCAGCCCGCCGATCCCGCTCTTCGAAGCGGTATAGCTCGGCACGCGGATGCCGCCCTGAAAGGTCAGCATCGAGGCGATGTTGATGATCTTGCCGCCGCCATTGGGGATCATGTGGCGCGCTGCGGCCTGGCACAGGAAGAACACCGATTTGAGGTTGGTGTCGATCACCGCGTCCCAGTCTTCCTCGCTGAAGTCGACCGCATCTGCGCGGCGGATGATCCCCGCATTGTTGACGAGGATATCGAGCCCGCCGAGCTTCTCGACCGCCTCCTCGACGACGCGTCCGACCGGCTCGATCGTCGAGAGATCGGCACTGATGACCTCGGCGCGGCGCCCAAGCGCGCGCGCCTTTTCGACGGTCTCGGTGGCAGGTGTCCGCCCAACCGCCGCGATATCGGCGCCCGCGGCGGCAAGCGCGAGCGCGATGCCCTGGCCGATACCCGTATTGGCGCCGGTGACGACGGCGACCTTGCCCGAAAGGTCGAACATTCCGCTCATGCCAGTTGGCAGATATCGAGGACGTTCATGTCGGTATAGTCCTGGTTCTCGCCCGCCATCGCCCAGATGAAGGCATAGGCCTTGGTGCCCGAGCCCATGTGGATCGACCAGGGCGGCGAGATCACCGCTTCCTCGTTCGCCATGACGATGTGCCGCATCGCCTCGCCTTCGCCCATATAGTGGAAAACGCGGTCATTCTCGCCGTCGAGCTCGAAATAGAAATAGATCTCGCTGCGACGCTCATGGATGTGGGGGGGCATGGTGTTCCAGACGCTGCCGGGCTTGAGCACGGTCAGCCCCATGACGAGCTGGGCGCTGTCGCACACGCCGGGGATGACGAGCTGGTAGATCGTGCGCTCGTTCGATTCCTCAAGGCTGCCGCGCTCCAGCGCATTGGCGTCCCCGATCGAGAGCTTGCGCGTCCTGAAGCCTTTGTGCGCGGGGCACGAGGCGAGGTAGAAGCGCGCGCCTTCGCCCGCGAACACGACGTCCTTCGCGCCCATCGTCACATAGAGGCAGTCCTTGTTGCCCAGCGTGAAGCTCTCGCCATCGACGGTCACACTGCCTCCGACCTTGCCGACGTTGACGATCGCGAGCTCGCGGCGCTCGAGGAAGGGATGGCCCGCGGCCGAGGGTGGTTCGGTCTGGTCGGGCAGCTTCACCGCAGCACCCGCGACCTGCACGCCGCCTATCACGAAGCGGTCGGCATGCGTGTAGTTGAGCACGCATTCGCCGGGACGGAACAGGTTCGAGATCAGATAGCGATCGCGCAGCTCCTCGTTGGAGACGCACTCCATCATGTCGGGGTGCGTGGCGTAATAGGTACGGTCGAACATCATCTACTCCGTGAGGCGATCAAATCAGGCTGCCGCGGCGGCCGGCGAAGGGAAGGGGGTGTCCAGCTTGTAGGCCCGCTTGACGAGGCCATAGGCGAGTTCATGCGCCAGTTCCGCGGCTTCCCAGTCGGCGATCCGGTGTTCGGCGACGAGCCGCGCGAGAAAGGCGCAGTCGACGCGGCGTGCCACATCGTGCCGCGCCGGGATCGAAAGGAACGCGCGCGTGTCGTCATTGAAGCCGACGGTGTTGTAGAAGCCCGCGGTCTCGGTCGTCATCTCGCGGAAGCGGCGCATGCCCTCGGGGCTGTCATGGAACCACCATGCGGGGCCGAGCTTCAGGCAGGGATAATGGCCCGCAAGCGGCGCGAGTTCGCGGGCATAGGTCGATTCATCGAGCGTGAAGAGGATGATCGACAATCGCGTCTCGGTGCCGAAGCGGTCGAGCAGCGGCCTGAGCGCCTGGACATAGTCGGTGCGCATCGGAATGTCGGCGCCCTTATCGCGGCCATGGCTCTCGAACAGGCGCTGGTTGTGGTTGCGGCAGGAACCGGGATGGATCTGCATCACCATATCGTCCTCGACGCTCATCGCCGCGAACTCGGTCAGCATTTGCGCGCGGAACAGCTCGGCATCGGCGGACGTCCAGTTGCCCGTCACGATCTGGCGGAACAGCCTTTCGGCTTCGTCGGGGCCCAGGTTGGCGGTCGCCGCGGTCGGATGGCCGTGATCGGTCGCGGTCGCACCCGCCGCGCGGAAATCCGCGCGCCGCTTGCGATGCGCCGTCAGATAGCCCCGCCAGTCATAAACGTCCTCGCCGGTCAGCTCGGCGAAGCGCGGCATCGCGATAGCGAAATCGTGATGCTCGGGATCGACCACGGCGTCGGGGCGATAGGTGGTGACGACGCGTCCCTGCCAGCCCGAGGCGCGGATCGCGGCATGATGGTCGAGATCCTCGTGCGCACCCTCGGTGGTCGCGAGCAGCTCGATATTGAAACGGTCGAACAGCGCGCGCGGGCGGAAGGCGTCGCTCGCGAGCTTCTCGCCGATCGCGTCGAAATAGCGGTCCGCGGTCCCGGCGCTCAGCGCAACATCGAATCCGAACACCTCTGCAAAGACATGGTCGAGCCACATCCGCGACGGCGTCCCACGAAAGAGGTGATAATTGGCCGCGAGCAGCCGCCAGGCGTCGCGCGGATCGGTCGCGGGCGCGCCCTTGCGGTCGGGCACCCCCAGCGCGTCGAGCGCGATCCCCTGGCTGTAGAGCATGCGATAGAGGTAATGATCGGGGGCGAGCAGCAGTTCGGTCGCGTTGTTCCACGGCGCATCGCTCGCGAACCAGGCGGGATCGGTATGGCCGTGCGGGCTGACGATCGGCAGTTTGGCGACCGTGCGATACAGCGAACGCGCAATGTCGCGCGTCCGTGAATCCGCCGGAAACAGCCGGTCTTCATGCAATTGCAGCGGCCTTGTCATCGCTCTCCTGAGTCCCTTGAACGGGCTTGCTGGCCCCATTGGTAACCGGTGTCAAAATAATGTTCAAGACCGAAAGCCTTGCACGCATACGTCATCAGTCGGCGGTCGAAGGCGGCGTCACCGATGCGCGCCGGATGAGCGAGGAAAGGAAGAGCGAGGGCTCGGCGGCGGCGCTGCCCTGTCCCGTTGCGTCGCACACCAGCTTGAGGGCGGCTGAGCGCGCCATTGTCGCGATCGGCCAGCGCACCGTGGTCAGCGGCGGCCAGATATGCGCGGCGATCGGGTTGTCATCGAAACCGATCACCGAAAGGTCGCGCGGCACTTCAAGCCCGCGTTGGCGCGCGGCATGGATAACGCCTGCTGCCATCTCGTCATTCGACGCGAAGATGGCGGTAGGGCGTGGGAGGTGGTCGAGCAGGCGGTCGCCCGCAGCCAATCCCGAATCGAAGGTGTAGTTGCCGTCGGCGATCAGGCTACCGGGCAGCGCGATGCCCGCGGCTGCGATCGCGTCCTCGAAACCCTGGCGCCGTTCCTGCGCCGAGCGGAACCCATGCGGTCCGAGTACCAGCCCGATGCGGCGGTGTCCCGTTTCGATGAGATATTCGGTCGCCGCGCGCACCGCCTCGCGATCATTCGAGGCGACCATATGCTCGGGCGCGTCGAGCTCGGCCGAGCCCATCCGCACATAGCGACAGCCGATCTCATCACACAGCGCCGCCAGCTGGTCGTTCTCCGAGATCGGCGGCATCAGCATCACCCCGTAGAGCCGCTGCTTCTCGAGGAAGTGGCGGATATCGTCGAGCATGCTAGGCGATCCGCGATTGACCGGATGGATGACGAGCTCGAACTCGGTATCGCGCAGCGATTCCAATATGCCCTGCTGCACGCTGAGCACGGTCTGCGCGGTCGGGTTGTCGTGCACCAGCCCGATCAGGAAATTGCGGCGCAATGCGAGCGCGCGGGCCTGCGGATTGGGGATATAGCCCAGTTCGCTGATCACCCCGAGCACGCGCTGGCGCGTATCATCATTGAGCAGCGGCGATCGGTTGATAACCCGGCTCACGGTTTTCTTGGAAACCCCGGCAAGGCGGGCAACATCATTGATCGTCGGCTGTGCGCTCTTTTTCATAGGCAATTGCATAGCTGTTCATTCCTCGCCCGCCAATCGCCCCCGATGGGAATTGCGCTGATCCTTGACACCGGTTACCAGTGAAAGCGGGAAAGGATCAAGTCGTGACCGAGTCTGCAGTGTTGAGGATTGCTGCCGAAGACAGCGTCGCCACTGCGCTGCGCGACATCGCCCCCGGCGAAGCGCTGCGGATCGCGGACACGTCACTCGTTACCGTGGAAGCGGTGCCCGCGGGACACAAGCTCGCGCTGAGGCCGATCGCGGCGGGGGAGGCCGTGCTCAAATTCGGCTTTCCGATCGGCATGGCTTCGCAACCGATCCGCGCAGGCGCGCACGTCCACAGCCACAATCTGGTCACCGCGCTCGGCGGGGCGCAGGGCTATTGCTACGAGCCCGATCCCATCCCGGCCGGGCAGGGCAGGGGAAAGGGTCGCTTTTTCGACGGCTATCTGCGCGCCGATGGCCGTGCCGCGACGCGCAACGAGATCTGGGTGCTGCCGACCGTGGGCTGCGTCGCGCGCACCGCGCAGAAGATCGCGACGATCGCGGACGCGCGCCATCGCGGCGCGATTGACGGGGTGCATGCCTTCACGCATCCCTTTGGCTGTTCGCAACTGGGCGACGATCTCGACGCGACGCGCGCGATGCTTGCGGCACTGGCGAGCAATCCCAATGCGGCGGGCGTGCTGATAGTCGGGCTGGGCTGCGAGTCGAACCAGATGAAGCCGCTGCTCGACGCGATAGCCCCCGACATTCGTGACAATATCCGCGTGCTCGGCGCGCAGCAGGCGGAAGACGAAGTGGCCGAAGGCGTCGCGCTGATCGATGAACTGGTCGAGCGCGCTGCGCCGGCCCGACGTACGCGGCTACCGATCGACAAGCTCGTCATCGGCGTGAAGTGCGGCGGCTCCGATGGCCATAGCGGGCTCACCGCCAATCCGCTCGTCGGTCGGATCAGCGACGTGATCACCGGCGCGGGCGGCTCGGCGATCCTGACCGAAATTCCGGAGATCTTTGGCGCCGAACAGTTGCTCATGCGCCGCGCCGTCGATGAAACCGTGTTCGACGCCACCGTCGCGCTCGTCAACGGCTTCAAGCGCTATTTCATCGAACATGGCGAGCCGGTTTCGGAGAATCCCTCGCCGGGCAACATCGCAGGCGGCATCACCACGCTCGAGGAGAAGTCGCTGGGCGCGGTACAGAAGGCGGGGCACGCACCGCTCGGTGACGTCCGTCAATATGGTGAGCGCGTCCGCCGCGCGGGACTGACTTTGCTCGAGGCACCGGGCAATGACGCGGTGTCCTCGACCGCGCTCGCTGCGGCTGGCGCGACGCTGATCCTGTTCACCACGGGCAGGGGCACACCGCTCGGCTTTCCAGTGCCGACGGTCAAGATCGCATCGAACAGCGACCTCGCGCGCCGCAAGCCCGGCTGGATCGATTTCGACGCGGGTCTTGCGCTGACGCGGGGGTTCGATATCGCCGCCGAGGCGCTGCTCGACATCGTGCTGCGCGCAGCCTCGGGAACACAGACTGCGGCCGAACGCAATGATGAGCGTGAGATTGCCCTGTGGAAGCGTGGAGTAACCCTGTGACCCGTCTTTCGCTCGCGACGCTCGACCGGCTACCCGCGTCGATCGCGCGCCCGGCCTATGATCCGCGCACGGTTGCCACGGGCGTGGTGCATATCGGCCCCGGCGCCTTTCACCGCGCGCACCAGGCCGATTATTTCGACCGGCTGCTGGCCAGGGATCCGCGCTGGGGCATCGCGGCGGCGTCGCTGCGCACGCCGGGCACGATCGACGCGCTCTCGCAGCAGGACGGGCTCTATAGCCTTTCGATCCTCGACGCGGAGCCCAGGACGCGTGTGATCGGCGCGCATCGCGCCTGGATCGGTCCTGGAGAGGGGGCCCGACTGGCGGCGCTCCTCGCCGCGCCCGACACGCACCTCGTCACCACGACGGTCACGGAAAAAGGCTATTGCCTCGACGGTTGGGGCACGCTCGATTTGGCGCATCCCGATATCGTCCACGATCTCGCCACGCCTGCGGCGCCGCGCAGCGTGATCGGCTGGATCGCGGCGGCGCTGGCCGCACGGCGAGACGCCGGACTGTCGCCCTTCACGGTGCTGTGCTGCGACAACATGACCGGCAACGGCGCGAAGCTCGGCGCCGCCGTCACCGCTTTTGCTGCGCAGCAGGACCGCGATTTCGCCAACTGGATCGCGGACAGCGTGCGCTTTCCCGACACGATGGTCGATTCGATCACCCCCGCCAGCGATGCGGGCTTTCTGGCGGACGCCGCACAGCGGCTCGGCATGGATGATGCGGCCGCGGTGCAGCGCGAGGGCTTTGCCCAATGGGTGATCGCGGCGGGGCCGATCGCGGGCGAACCCGATCTCGAAAGCGTGGGGGCGATCCTGACGACGAGCGTTGCGGGTTATGAGCGCGCCAAGCTGCGCATCCTCAACGGCGCGCATAGCACGCTTGCCTATCTGGGATTGGCGCTGGGGCATGACAGCGTGCGCGACGCGATGGCGGATGCGGCGCTCGCGCGGTTCGTCGAGCGCATGGTGCGCGCGGACATTATCCCTACCCTGCCCCGCGTCGCCGGGCTCGATCTTGACGCCTACACGTCCGCGATCCTCGCGCGCTTCCGCAACCCTGCACTGCGCCACCTGCTGTCGCAGATCGCTTGGGATGGCTCGCAGAAGCTGCCCTATCGGCTGCTCGATACGATTGCCGAGGCGCGCGCTGCGGGGCGGCCGATCGCGCGGCTTGTTGTCCCCATCGCCGCGTGGATGTGGTTCGTCCACGACCGCGCCGCGCGCGGTGCCGCGATCGTCGATCCGCTCGCCGAGCAACTGGCCATCACGGGCGGCTCCGCCGACGGTCTCGTTGACCGGCTGCTCGACCTGCGCGTGATCTTTCCGGCAGCACTCGCCGGTGACAACGCGTTCCGCAGCCCCGTCGCCGAAGCTTTCGCTGCGCTGCGGGCAGGGCAGATCGAAGCGCTTCTGGCGCGCTGAACGCGTCAGTCCTCGATCGAAATCTCGGCGGTCAGCACGACCGGCCTGCCGCGTGCAAGCGCGACCGGGGTCGCGCCCGGCCAGACGCAATTCTGCATGCTCGCCTCGCGCCGCAGGATCCAACTGGTGATCGGCTTGCCGTCGACGGTGCAACGCATCGACACGCTCCTGGGCAGCGATGCGGGCGCGCCGTCCCAGCTGAAGCGCACCGTCTCACCCGCCTCGATCGCCTGACGCTTCGCCTCGACCGGCTTGCCCAGGCTTTCGAAGCGCATCTGGTCGGCATCGCGCAGCCGCAGCGATATTCCGCCATAGCCCTTGTCATCGGCGCTGCCGCCGAGCGCGAAGCCATCGACCAGCGGCGTCAGCGTCACGCGCACCGCAAGCCCGGTATCGGTGACGTGGATCCTGGCCTCTTCGCGCAGCACCGCGCGGTCCCCGACGATCCAGTCGGTCGTCATCGTGCCTGCCTTGCCGCGCTCGGCCACGCTGCTCGCGACGGGGTTGAAGCGGATATCCATGAGCAGCCAGCCATTGGCGCGCCGCGTCCCGTCGATGATGATCTGGTGCCAGCCCCAGAAGAGCCCGCGCTGGTGGATATGGTCGGCGGGATATAGTTCGGTGAGAATCGCGCCCTTGCCGCTGAGCAGCGGATGGACAAAGGTTGCAGGGGGCGTCGCGCCCTTCGCAGCCAGTTGTGGATCGGGCGGGCCCAGCGGCACGAGCCGCGCGACGCGTGCGCCGTCACGCTGCAGCCAGAACTCGCCATCAGGTGAAGGCGGGGTCGGCGTGCTTGCGCAGGCCGAAAGGGTCAGCGCACTTGCGACCGCGCCAAGCCGCCATGAAATGAGCCTCATCGCATTGCCTTCTTGTCAATGACACCGGTTTCCAATACTTCATGCCGAAGCAGTCGACAAGCAGTCAGGGAGCAGCCGAGCGTGAACGAATCGCAGTCCGGGCTTGAACGGGATCGGATCGCGGAAGCCTTTGTTTCCGCACGGCGCGCCGCGCGCGGCCTTTCCGACTATCCCGGAATCATCCCCGAATCGCTGAAATCGGCGTATTCGGTGCAGGACATCGCGATCCGGTTGCGGAGCGTGCCGGTTGCTGGCTGGAAGGTGGGCCGCATCATGCCCCCGCTCGACGCGCAATTCGGCGCCGATCGGCTCGTGGGCCCGATCTTTACGGACAGCGTTTTTTTTGACCGCGAAGGGAAACCGGTTTCCATGCCCGTCTTCGCGGACGGTTTCGGCGCGGTGGAGGGCGAATATCTGCTGCGCGTCGCTGCGCGGCCCGATCCGGCAAAGCGGCATTATTCGCTCGAGGACGCCGCCGATCTGATCGATGCGGTACATGTCGGGCTTGAGATCGCGAGTTCGCCGCTCGGCGCGATCAACGATCTTGGGCCTGCTGTCACCGCTTCGGATTTCGGAAACAACAACGGTCTTGTCGTCGGCGCCGCGATCCCTCGCTGGCGTGAGTCGGGCTTTGCGGCCTGGCCCGTTGTCGTCTCGATCGATGGTGCCGAGATCGGCGCGGGGCGCGGCGATGCGATGCCCGATGGTCCGATCGGGGCGGCGCGTTTCCTGTTCGAACTCATGGCCGAGCGCGGTATTGCGCTCGAGGCGGGGCAATGGATCTCGTCGGGCGCCGTCACGGGCGTCCATCGGGTGGCGCCGGGCGCGTCGGTTGAGGCGCGCTTCGGCACGGACTATGCGGTGCACTGCACGATAGAGGCAGCAGCCGCGCGATAAACGGGAGTGAGAGGATGACCTCGATCGAGGCACAAGCCGTCACGGGGGCCGCGGCACGCGCCGGCCGCTATCGCTGGATGATCGTCGGGCTGCTCTTCGCCGCCACCGTCATCAACTATATCGACCGACAGATGATCGGCGTGCTCAAGCCGACGCTGTCGCAGGATCTCGGCTGGACCGAGACCGATTTCGCCAATGTCATCTTCTGGTTCCAGGCGGCCTATGCGATCGGCTATATCGGCTTTGGCCGCATCGTCGACGTCATCGGCGCCCGCATGGGCTATGCGGTCGCCTTCGTTATCTGGCAGCTGGCGCACATCGCGCATGGCGGCGCCTGGTCGGTGACGCAGTTCGCGATGGCGCGCTTCGGTCTCGGGATCGGCGAGGCCGGCAACTTCCCCGCAGGTATCAAGGCGGTGACCGAATGGTTTCCCGCCAAGGAACGCGCGTTTGCGATCGGCGTCTTCAACGCCGGCGCCAATGTCGGCGCGATCATCACCCCGCTGCTCGTGCCCTGGCTGACCATCGCCTATGGCTGGCGCATGGCGTTCGTCATCACGGGCGTGGCCAGCTTCGTCTGGCTCATCGCCTGGTGGCTGATGTATCGCCGTCCGCGCGAGCACAGCCGCGTGTCGACGCAGGAACTCGCCTGGATCGAGCAGGATCCCGCCGATCCGGTGACGCCCATTGCGTGGAAAAAGCTGATCGGCATCCGCGAGACCTGGGCCTATGCGCTGGGCAAGTTCTTCATCGATCCGATCTGGTGGTTCTTCCTGTTCTGGCTGCCCGGTTATCTCGGGACGCGCTACGGGCTCGACCTGCTGAGTTTCGGTCCGCCGCTCGTCGCGATCTATCTGCTGTCCGATGTCGGCAGCATCGCTGGCGGATGGATGTCGTCACGGCTGCTGAAGGCCGGGCGCAGCGTCAATTTCGCGCGCAAGGCGACGATGTTCGTCTGTGCGGTCGCGGTCCTCCCGATCTTCTTCGCGCAGAATATTGACAATCTGTGGCTCGCCGTGCTCGTCATCGGCATCGCGACCGCGGCGCACCAGGCCTTTTCCGCCAATCTCTACACGCTGCCTTCGGACCTGTTTCCGCGTGCGGCGGTGGGTTCGGTGGTCGGCATCGGCGGCACGGTGGGCGCGATCGGCGGCATGCTGATGGCGAAGTACGCGGGCTACATCCTCGACAGCTTCGGCACTTACACGCCCTTGTTCGCGGTTGCCGGCAGCGCCTATTTCCTCGCGCTGCTCGCGGTGCACCTGCTCTCGCCGGGGCTGGAGCGCGTCGAGGCGCGCTGAAGACGTGGCCGCGCGTCATCTATCGGCGCGCGGCCCGTTTTTGGTAGGGTATTTCGCGCCTTGCTTCGTAAATTCGCGTAGTTACGATAGCGGTGAACGCGCGTAGCCTGGTGGACCGAAGCACGAGCAAGGGAGTGCCGCCTATGAAGACCGTCCTGCTCCACGTCCATGACGATGCCGGCCAGGAAGCGCGCCTGCAGGCGTCACTCGATATAGCGCGCGCCACGGACGGGCATATCGCCTGCGCGCAGATCACGCCGCTCGAATATTTTGTCGGCACCGATCCCTTTGGCGGCATGTACGCGGTCAAGGAAGTGCTCGCCAACCTCCGCGCGCAGGAAACCGTCGAGCGCGCGCGGATCGAGGCGCGGCTGCAGACCGAGGGCGTTTCCTGGGATTGGCGGCAGTTCGACGGCAATGTCGTCCAGACCTTGGTCAGCCATGCGCGACTCGCGGATGTCGTCGTGCTCAGTCAGCCGATGCGCAAGAGCGATCCGATGGTCGAGCCGATCCCCGTGGTGCCCGATGTCGCGATCCATGCGCGCGCGCCGATCCTGTCGGTGCCCGTCGGCACGCGCGGGCTCGACGTTTCGGGCACCGCGATGATCGCGTGGAACGGATCCTACGAGGCCGCGCACGCGCTGCGTTTCGCGCTGCCGCTGCTCAGGCTCGCCGGGTCGGTGCATATCGTCGAGGTCACCGATGACACGCGCGAATTCCCGTCGACCGCCGCGGCAGAATATCTTTCGCGGCACGATATCCCGGTCGAGCTGAAGGTGGTCCCCAATGCCGGGCGCGACCCCGGCGCCGGGCTGCTCGATCAGGCGAAGCAACTCGGCGCGAGCTATGTCGTGATGGGCGCCTATGGCCATTCACGGCTGCGTGAAATGATCCTCGGCGGTGTCACGCGCAAGCTGCTCGGGGAGGCAGAGGTTCCGCTGCTGCTGGCGCACTGACGCCGGTCGCCCGGTGCGACGGCTCTCCCCGTCGCAATCGGGCGAGATGTCGATTTGTGATGGACCTCGGCCACAGCTGCGTTATTATTTGACTGACATAAGTGTAAATAGAAGATGCGGTATGAAGCCGCGCCCATGAGAGGAAGGACAGGCTGTGGAGCATTTCGACGTGCTCGTCGTCGGTGCCGGCATTTCGGGCATCGGCGCCGGCTACCATTTGCAGCGCGATTGCCCCGACAAGAGCTATGCGATCCTTGAGGGGCGCGAGGCGATGGGCGGTACATGGGACCTTTTTCGGTATCCCGGTATCCGTTCCGACTCGGACATGTACACGCTGGGCTACGCCTTCAAGCCGTGGACCAACGCCAAGGCGATCGCCGACGGCCCCTCCATCCTCGGCTACCTCCACGAAACCGCGCGCGAGCACGATATCGAGCGCAAGATCCGTTATGGCCACAAGGTCAGGCGCGCCGACTGGTCGAGCGAGGATGCGCGCTGGACCGTCGAAGCAGAGCATGCAGGCGAAACGCGCCGCTTCACCTGCGGCTTCCTGTTCGTGTGCAGCGGCTATTACGACTATGAC
This sequence comes from Sphingobium sp. FW306-1B-F04DB, assembly GCF_058781925.1. NCBI lineage: Bacteria > Pseudomonadati > Pseudomonadota > Alphaproteobacteria > Sphingomonadales > Sphingobiaceae > Sphingobium > Sphingobium sp. FW306-1B-F04DB. Next base: position 15,655 of record NZ_JBYSXE010000024.1, read on the forward strand.
GCCGGCTACACCCCCGAGTTCAGGGGCAGTGACCGTTTCACGGGCCGCATCGTCCATCCCCAGAAATGGACCGGGGACATCGATTACAAGGGGAAGCGCGTTGTCGTGATCGGCAGCGGCGCGACCGCGGTCACGCTTGTTCCCGAAATGGCGAAGGACGCGGCGCACGTCACGATGCTCCAGCGTTCGCCGACCTATATCGTCTCGCGCCCCTCCGAGGACGGAATCGCCAACTGGCTGCGCAGCAAGCTGCCCGACAAGCTCGCCTATGGCATAACGCGCTGGAAGAACGTGCTTTTGGGCATGTTCTTCTTCAACATGGCGCGCAAGCGGCCCGAACGTATCAAGGGCAAGATACTCGAGGCGGTGCGCGGGGAACTCGGCCCCGACTATGACGTCGCGACGCATTTCACGCCGCGCTACAATCCCTGGGACCAGCGGCTCTGCCTCGTTCCCGATGGTGACCTCTTCCGATCGCTGCGCGACGGCAGCGCCTCGATCGTCACAGACACGATCGACGCCTTCACCGAAAAGGGCATCCTGCTCAATTCGGGCAAGGAGCTCGAGGCCGACCTGATCATCACCGCGACGGGGCTCAGCATAAAGCTGCTCGGCGGGATCGAGGTCGTGGTCGACGGTGTGCCCGTCAATCCCGCGCGCTCGCTGGCGTACAAGGGGATGATGTACAGCAATATCCCCAATCTTGCCTCGTCGTTCGGCTATACCAACGCCTCATGGACACTGAAGGCAGACCTGACCTGCGCCTACGTCTGCCGGCTGCTCAACCATATGGACAAGCTCGGCATGCGCCAGTGCACCCCCGTCGCCAAGGACGGCGAGGTGCCCGAAGAACCCTTCCTCGATTTCACCTCGGGCTATGTCCAGCGCGCGGTCGACAAGATGCCCAAACAGGGCGCGCACCGGCCCTGGCGTGTGCATCAGAACTATGCGCTCGATCTGATGGCGTTCCGCTATGGCAGTCTCGAGGACGGCGCGATGGCTTTCTCCAACCCGCGCCGCGCGCCCGAACGCAGCGCCGCCCCCGCAGGTCAGGGCACGGCCGCTTTACCCGTCGCGCCCTGACGCGGCGGCACTCGCAACCCGTCAAATAAGGGGTTGGCGGAGGCGCCGCCCGCCGCGCGCGTCTCTTATAATGACTGCAAAGTTGCCGTCACGCGGCTGGACGTCGCGGCCGTCTATCCTGCCGCAGCTGACGGCCTTGCCCCGATCGCGCCGGGCGCCCTCTATAATGGAATGGGGGCGGCCCGCACGCCGCGACAGGGAGAGTTTTGTTATGGAACGTTTTGCGAGAATGCCGATCGCCGGCAAGCTCCTGACGGTCGCGGGGCTTGCGATCGGGACGCTGGTGCTGGTCGGGTTTGCCGGTGTGGTGTTCAAGACAAGCGGCGTCGTCGGACAGCTTTCGGCTGACTCGGCGGTGGCGCAGGCGGAGTCGGAGGCCAACGGCCTGCGCGCCGATCTTGACCTGATCGGGGGTGCCGCCCGGGCGATGAGCGGCGGAATCGGCGCGATGCACGAGGCCGGCGTTCGCGACCGGTCGCTGGTGACGGCGACGGTCAAGCCCAACGCCTTTGTCTCGGACATGGCGCTCGGCAGCTGGTTCTTCGCTGAGCCCAACGGGTTTGACGGGCAGGATTCAGCGATGACCGGTCATCCCGCGTCGAATCCCAAGGGCAACTTCGTACCCTACTGGATCCGCGACAACGGCGAGATCAGGCTGGAACCCAACCTCGAAGCCGGTCTCTATTCGGCATCCTACTACGCGCTCGCGCGTGATTCAGGCAAAGCCGCGATCACCGATCCCTATCCCTATGAAACGGGCGGCAAGACAATCACCATGACCTCGATCGCCTATCCGGTGAAGTCGGGCGGGCGGCTGATCGGTGTCGCGGGCGTCGACATCGCGCTGGACACCATCTCGAACCGGCTCGCAAAACTGAAGCCCTTCGGAACCGGCCGGGTGATGCTGCTGTCGGGCTCGGCGATGTGGGTCGCGCACCCCAGTGCCGACGTCCGGATGAAGACGTACAAGGAGGCGGGTGCCGACAAGGTACGTGAGGCGCTTGCCACCGGTCAGACGCAGGTGATCGACGGTTTCGAGGTCGATGGCGAAAGCATGCTGCGCGTCATCTATCCGATACGGCTCAGGGAGCTGAACGCGACCTGGGCGCTCGTGCTGGACGTGCCGACCGCGACGATATCGGCGCCGGCAAGGGGCCTCGCGTGGATCCTCACACTCGGCGGGCTCGTGCTGCTCGGTGTCGCGCTGTGGAGCCTCTTCAGGGCGATCGCCGCGATCGTTCGCCGGCCGCTCGCCTCGCTAACCGAAGCGGTCGACCGACTCTCGCACGGTGAGGATGTCGCGATTCCCCATCTCGATCGCGAGGACGAGATCGGTACGTTGGCAAGGGCGGCCGACGTGTTCCGCAGTGCCGCTGCCGAGCGCGCCGCCGGGGACAAGCGATCGGCCGAGGAGCAACGGGTCGTGACAAGTGCGGTGGGAGACGGGCTGCTGGCGCTCACCGAGGGCGACCTGACCACGCGAATCACGGCTGATTTTCCTGTGGGCTACGCCTCGCTCAAGACCAACTTCAACGAGGCCGTCGATCGTCTCAGCCAGATGATCGCAAGCGTGACCGAAAGCGCGCGTGGCATCCGCACGGGCTCGCAGGAGATTGCGCAGGCTTCCGAGGACCTGGCGCGCCGCACCGAGGGCAATGCCGCGAGCCTCGAGGAGACCTCGGCGGCGCTCGTCCAGATCGACGAGCGGCTCAAGGCTTCGGCAAGTGCGGCGACGACGACCGTCGAACGCGCCGACGGGGCGCTGGCGACCGTCTCGGGCGGGCGTGCGATCGCGGTCGAGGCGGTGCAGGCAATGGACCGCGTCAGCGAAAGCGCCAAGGGCATCGATCAGGTGATCGAGGGGGTCGACAAGATCGCCTTCCAGACGCGCGTGCTCGCGATGAATGCCGCGGTCGAGGCGGGGCGTGCGGGTGATGCGGGCCGCGGCTTCGCGGTCGTGGCCGATCTCGTCTCGGCGCTCGCAATGCGCGCCGAGGAAGAGGCCAAGCGCGCGCGCGACCAGCTGACGGTGACGCAGTCAGACATCGTCACCGCGGTCGACGCGGTGCAGCGTGTCGACACCGCGCTCGAGAACATCGCGGGCGGGGTCAGTGAGGTGCACGGGCTGCTCGGCCAGATGGCGGATGACAACCGCGCGCAATCCTCGGCGATCACGCAGATCAGCGTTGCCGTCACGACGATGGACCAGTCGACACAGCAGAATGCGGCAATGGTCGAGCAGACCTCGGCCGCCGCGCGCAACCTCACCACCGAAGCGGTCGGGCTCGACGATCAGGCCGCCAGATTCCGGACGACTTCGACCGATGACTCGTCCGCGTCCGGGGGCCGCGCACGGATCCTCGCCGCCGCCTGATCCGATCCCGTCCACACTAGAGGACGCGTCCCGCCATTGGTGGGACGCGTCTTGCTTGTGTCGGGCGCGCATTTTCCGGTTGTGCCCGCGCGCGCTTTTTGTCTTTTGGCGGCATGACGATTGCCCGCCCCCGCCGCAGCGCGCTGTATCTGCCCGCCTCAAACGCTCGCGCGATCGAAAAGGCGCGCACGCTCGACGTCGACGTCGTCATCCTCGACCTGGAGGACGCGGTCGCGCCCGAGATGAAAGCCGAGGCGCGCGCGCAGGCGGTGGCCGCGGTCCGCGAAGGCGGCTTTGGCGCGCGCGAGCTGGTGATCCGCGTGAACGGCCTCGATACCGAATGGGGCGCTGATGATCTCGCCGCGGTCGGTGGCGCCGGCACGGACGCGGTGCTGGCGCCCAAGGTCAGCAGCGCGGACGACGTTGCGGCCTATCGGGCGCAGCTGCCCGACATCCCGCTCTGGGTCATGATAGAAACCTGCGCGTCGCTGTTCCGGCTCGACCAGATCGCGGCGTCCGGACCGGGGTGCCTCGTCATGGGCACCAACGATCTTGCCAAGGAGATGCGCGCGCGGCTGACGGTGGAGCGCACCGCTTTCCACCCGGCGCTGGCGTTGACCGTCGCGGCGGCGCGCAGCGCGGGAATCGCGGTGCTCGACGGTGTCTGCAACGAGATCGAGGATCAGCAAATGCTGCGCGCCGCCTGCGATCAGGGCGCCGAATTCGGCTTTGACGGCAAGACGCTGATCCACCCGGCGCAAATCGCGGTCTGCAACGCGGCTTTCTCTCCATCGCCCGAGGCGCTGGCGCACGCGCAGGCCGTGATCGCCGCCTTTGCCGATCCCGCCAATGCGGACAAGGGCGCGATCCGCGTCGACGGCCGCATGACCGAACGCCTCCATCTGGCCGAGGCCGAACGGCTCGTCGCGGTTGCCGCGGCGATCGCGGGTCGCTGACATGACCGAGATGCGCGGCGGAATCGATATCGACTGGCGGCGGCTCGTCGACGGCACGCTCGCCTATGAAATGCCCTGGCCCGCCGCCGATGGCGACCGCTTCGAGCGTATCGCACGCGGTTTCGGCGCGCATTATCAGCTCGACTGGAGCTCGGCCGACGCCTTCGGCTTTTCGCGCGGCGAGGGCTATACGCGTTTTGGCCGGCGCGATGCCTTCAACTATGTCGACCGCGGCACCGTCGAGCGCCTGCGCGCCGAAACGCAGCCGCTGGATGGCGATGGCGAGAATGTGGTGCTGATGCCGCCTGGCTATCGCGGCCTGCGCTTCACGCTCAATATGCGCGTGATCCTGATTTTCTATGCGGTGCTGCTGGCGACGCTCTATCTGGCGTTCTTCATGCATACCCCGGTAATTGCCTGGATCGCTGGCTTTGTCGCGATCTATGCCATGCATGTCGTGCTGGTCGTCGCGAGCCTGCGCCGCAAGCTGGAGCAATGGGTCGCGCGACCGACCTGGCACTGAAACCCGGCCGCACTCGGGAGCTTTGGAAATGATGGACCCCGCGTCCGTCCCGCGCTGCGGCGGGAGGGGCGGGTAACGGCGCTAAGCCGCGATGGAACGGGTCAGCCTTCGGTGCTCGAAGCCGTGCCCGGGGGAACGTCGAGTTCGGTCTGCGCCTTGCCCTCCCAGAAATGATCCATGCTGTAGGGGTTGGCCGGATCCGACGCGAGCACGAGGAAGCCGCCCGCCATGGCAACGTTCTTCAGGAACATCACCAACTGTACCGGTTCCCCGAAGCTGGTGTGGAACATCAGCGCGGTGATCAGGCAAAATCCCGCGAACAGGATCGAAGTTGCGCGCGTCCAGACGCCCATCAGGATGAACAGCCCGCCGATCAGCTCGAAAAAGGCCACCGGCCAGGCGAACGCCTCGGGTAAACCCGACCTGCCGATCGTGGCGCTCGTTTCCGCGATATCGACGATCTTCCCCCATCCGCTGATGATGAAGATAGCCGACAGGAGAATGCGTCCGATCAGCGTCGTCACCCCATTGATCGTGGTCATGATTCCTCTCCTTCTCATGCCATGTGAAGAGGGTGCGCCTATCTTCTCGCGGCGTCAACGAAAGCGATGTTACGCGCGCCGACTCCGCAAGCGTTCCCGCCACGACCGCCGATAAACGGGTGAATCGGCAATAACGGGTTCGCGTTCGACGACGACCGTCCGGCGCCGCGCGCGCCACGCATCGAAGCTGTGCGCAAGCGTGCCATAGGCGAACAGCGTCAGAAATCCGCCGGCCAGCCCGACATTCTTCCAGAAGTGCGCCGCCTGCATCGGATCGGCGAAATTGTTGTGGAACATCAGCGCGGCCAACACGCAGAAAAGCGCGAGCAGCAGGGCCGCCGGCCGCGCGAAGATGCCGAGCAGTATCGCAAGCCCGGCGGCCAGTTCGAAGATCGCGACAGGCCAGGCCAGATCCGCCGAAAGACCCGCGCTCGCCATATACGCCACCGTGCCGGGCATATCGGTCATCTTGCCGATGCCGCTGATGATGAAGATCGCCGAAAGCAGGATCCTGCCTGCCAGCGCGAACAAGCCACTGATGATGCTCATGCGGATGCACTCCTTCACCTCGTCGGATCAACAACGCGCGGCGTGCCCTGAAGAGCCATGCCGCGAGCGTTGCCCGATTGTCGTTGCATTCTTTTCATTTGCGACTGTTTCACGAAAGTGAGATTAAAGTGTCATAAAACTGAAACACAGTCGTCACCAGAACGACACAGTCGGGAGTTTGGAGAGATGTTGAAAAAGGTTGCTGCCGGCTTTTCCGCGGTCGTTCTCCTCGCGCTTGCGGGCGCAGCGAATGCTGCGGGTGAACCCAATCGCTATGGTTTTGAGCAGATTGCCGCCAAGGATCTCAAGGGTGCCGAGGCGCGCCTCGATGCGCAGCGGCTCAAGGAGCCCAACGAGCCCTCGGTGCTTCTGAACCTTGCCTATGTGTATCGTTCCACGGGGCGCGCCGCCCAGGCGAACGCGCTTTACAACGAAGTGCTGAGTCAGCCGGACGTGCTGATGGCGCTTGGCGACGGACGCCCGGCATCGAGCCATCAGATCGCGCTCAAGGCGATGGGACAGCCAAGCGGCTACGCTTCGCGGCAATAGCTTCAGGGAGAGGAGGGGCGTACCCCGGTTCCGGCCTGTTAGCTCCGGGCCAAGACTAATGGCTGAGGTACGCCCCAAACATAAAATGGAACAATGCCTTGGACGGCGCGCCAGCCATCACGGTTGGCGCGCCGCTGCTCTGTTCGGTGTCTCTCAACTTTGAATAGAGCCTGATTCACGCTTTCGGTGGAAGCGCATAGCGCTTCCACCTCAACCGATCAGCTCTAAAGCCGCGGCAGCGTCACGCCTCGCTGGCCCATATATTTGCCCGCACGGTCCGCATAGCTCGTCTCGCAAGGCTCGTTGCCCTTGAGGAACAGGAACTGGCACGCCCCCTCATTGGCATAGATCTTCGCGGGCAGCGGCGTTGTGTTGGAGAATTCGAGCGTCACATGCCCCTCCCAGCCGGGTTCGAGCGGGGTGACGTTCACGATGATCCCGCAGCGCGCATAGGTCGACTTGCCGAGGCAGATCACGAGCACGTCGCGCGGAACGCGGAAATATTCGACCGTGCGCGCCAGCGCGAAGCTGTTGGGCGGTATGATGCAGACATCGGTCTTGCGGTCGACGAAGCTGTTCGCCGCGAAATCCTTGGGGTCGACGACCGCGCTGTCGACATTGGTGAAGATCTTGAACTCGTCGGCGACGCGCGCGTCATAGCCGTACGATGACAGGCCATAGCTGATGCAGCCGTCGCGGCGCTGGTTCTCGACAAAGGGCTCGATCATACCCGTCGTTTGCGCGTGTTCGCGGATCCACTTGTCGGAAAGGATTGCCATTCTTCTTCCGTTCACTCCGTGTCATTCCCGCGTAAGCGGGAATCCAGACGATATTGGTGTGGGTCACCGGCCCCGCATGGATTCCCGCTTTCGCGGGAATGACAGTGAAGGGCAAGCCGCTGCTTCATCTGATGCCGAGATCGGCGGGGCCGAAGGCGTGGGGAAGGAGGTCGGAAAGCCGGTGCGTCTCCACCGTCTCGCCGTCGCCCGAGGAACAATGGACGAGAATATCGCGCCCGCCAAGCTGCGCTGCCTCGTTCAAAATCTGGCGGCAGCGGCCGCATGGCCGCACTGCATCGGCGCCCGTGACCCCTCCGTCGGCACCAAGCATGCCGCCGATGATGCCGATCTCGGTCACCCGCCGCAGGCTGCCCTCGCTGTTCGCCTTGGCCAGCGCCACCGTCTCGGCGCAGAGCGAGAGGCCATAGCTCGCATTCTCGAAATTGGTTCCCGTCACCACGCTGCCATCATCGAGCAGCAACGCCGCCCCCACGCCGAATTTGGAATAAGGTGCATGTGCGAAGGCAGCGGCCTCGCGCGCAGCGTCGATAAGTTTTTTCCTATTTATCATTCGCGCACCACATTCCATTCGACAGGCCCATCGACGCCCTCGATACGCCGGAAATCGGACGCGCGCCACATGACCCAAGGCGAATCCTCCTGGTCGGGCGCGAGGAAGTTGCGCGTCCGCCAGCGCGTCCGCTGCACCACCTCTGCGATCGCGTATTCGTCCTCGAAATCGTCCTCGATGCGCAGGATGGCGGGCTTGCCACTATGCGCCTCGATCATGCTCACCAGTGTCGCGACCTGTTTCTGCACATGCTCGCGCGACGGACGCATCGGACAATTTTCCTCGAATTGCAGCACGATCGCGGGCGGCAACGCCTCCGCCTCGCGCGGGACGGTGGCGATGAAGGCGGTCGCCTGTTCGGCGGCGTCGCGGCACAGGCTGTAGTCGTGCCACGCGCCCCGCCGCAGGCCTGCGGCGTTCGTCTCGGCCCAGCTGGTCTCGAACGCGGGGTCGCGCTGCACGCCGCCTGTCGCCTTCAGATAGGCGATGTCGGCGCCCCCGGCCTTGAGGGTGGGCCAGTGGATCGGTCCCTCTTCGGCGGAGACGCTGACGCCCTGGATAGGAAATTGCTCAGTGGCCGGGTGCCATCCGCGCGCATAGCCCCAGGCCGCGCCCGCGAGCGCGCAGCACGCAAGCACGCCGCCCCCGAGCAGCGTGAGCTGCCGCTTCACCGTCCGTCGCCCCATTGCCCCGTCTTACCCCTTGATATGCAGCACGCAGATCAGCGTGAACAGCCGCCGCGCGGTATCGAAATCCAGATCGATCTTCCCCTCGAGCCGCTCGACGAGCAGCGCCGCAGCATCATTGTGGAGGGCGCGCCGGGCCATGTCCACCGTCTCGATCTGCTGCGGCGTCGACTGGCGGATCGCCTGGAAATAGCTGTCACAGATCGCGAAATAGTCCTTGATCGGACGCCGGAAGCGCCCGAGCCCGAGGATGATCGATTCCAGCGGCGTCCTGTCCTCGCGCCCGATATCGATCGCCAGCCGCCCTTCCTCCACGCGCAGCCGGATCGCATAGGGGCCCTTGTAGCCGTCGTCATGCTCGCGCTGCGGTGCGAAGTGATTGCCCTCGAGAATATCGAAGATCGCGATGCGGCGTTCCTGCTCGACATCGGCGCTGCGCCAGATGATCGTAGCCTGGTCGAGCTCGATATCGATGATGCGCGGGTCCGCCATTGTGTCCGCCTCTATCGGGGAAGCGGTCTCGCCTCAACACCTCCTGATCGTGTCATTCCCGCGAAAGCGGGAATCCAGACGATGCCCGGCCCCTCGATGCTCCATGGATTCCCGCTTTCGCGGGAATGACATAGATGTGCTATGGGTTATCCACAGAAACATACAGGGTTGTTCCACTTGAGTGGAACCGCGGGGTGGAACACACAGCGGCATGGCCGATCCGATCCGACTGATTCCCGCCAGTGAAGGCGAAACCCCCGAGCTTCCGCAGAATATCGAGGCGGAGGCGGCGCTTCTCGGCGCGATGATGCTCGACAACCGCGTCGCCGAGGACGTGATGCAGAAGCTGCGCTCCGAGCATTTCTACGAGCCGGTTCATGGCCGCATTTATGATGCCATCCTCAAGCTGGTGACCAAGAACATGGTCGCGAGCCCCGTCACGCTGCGCCCGATGTTCGAGGGCGATGAGGCGATGAAGGATCTCGGCGGCCCCGCCTATCTGGCCCGCCTCACGGGCAGTGGCGCCGCACTGATCGCGGCGCGCGATTTTGCCGAGCAGATCTACGAATTGGCGATGCTGCGCGCGCTGATCGGCGTCGGACGCGAGCTCGTCACCAAGGCGATGGACACCTCGGACGAGGTCAATCCCAAGAAGCAGATCGAGGACGCCGAGGTCGCGCTCTACCGGGTGGCCGAAGAGGGCGGCGAGACCGGCTCGGTCAAGTCCTTCCTTCAGGCAAGTCGCACCGCGGTCGAGATGGCCGAGAAAGCGCTCAATGCGGGCGGCGGCCTGTCGGGCGTCACCACCGGCCTGACCACGCTCAATGCGCGCATCGGTGGTCTCCACCACTCGGACCTCATCATCCTCGCGGGCCGTCCCGGCATGGGCAAGACCTCGCTCGCCACCAACATCGCCTTCAACGCCGCCAGCCGCTGGCAGCGCGATTTCGAGGACGGGATCGACATGAAGAAGTCGGTCGGCGCCAAGGTCGCCTTTTTCAGCCTCGAAATGGCTGCCGACCAGCTCGCGACGCGTATCCTCTCCGAACAGTCGGGGATCAGCGGTGAAAGCCTGCGCATGGGTAAGATCAGCCAGCAGGATTTCCGCAACCTCGCGCGCGCCTCGGGCGAGCTCGAAAACCTGCCGCTCTATATCGACGACACGCCCGGCCTCACCATCGCCGCGCTCCGCACGCGCGCGCGGCGGTTGAAGCGCCGTCACGATATCGGCTTCATCGTGATCGACTATCTCCAGCTGCTCCAGGGCTCGGGCAAGTCGAGCGACGGCAACCGCGTGCAGGAAATCTCGGAGATCAGCCGCGGCTTGAAGACGCTCGCGAAGGAACTCAACGTCCCCGTGATCGCGCTCTCGCAGCTCAGCCGTGCGGTTGAATCGCGCGAGGACAAGCGCCCGCAGCTGTCGGACCTTCGTGAATCGGGCTCGATCGAGCAGGACGCCGACATGGTCTGGTTCGTCTATCGCGAGGATTATTATCACTCGTTCAAGAAGCCGACCGAACCCAACGCCAACTCCACCGCCGAGGAGCATGACGCGTGGAACGCGTGGCTTCAGGAGGATTTCAAGATCAGCGGCCTCGCCCAGCTCATCATCGCCAAGCAGCGCCACGGCGCGACGGGCTCGATTAAGATGCGCTTCGACAGCAAGATCACGCGCTTCGGCGACTATATCGAGGATAACCGGCTGCCCGAGCAGTATAACTGAGGCGCCGTCCAAGGCGACACACCACTGAAAAACCCACCTTGTCATTCCAGAAGCCGATTTTACCCAAATCTCAGATTTGGATAGAAAATCGAGCTATCTGGAATCCGTGAACACGGAGCCAAGAGGGCCGGCGGCAATGTTCATGAATTCCGGGTTCCAAGTCGAAGCGGCGAAAAACCTTCGGTTTTTCAGGCTCGACTAAGCCCCGGAATGACACCCGCGGATAATTGGGACGTTGTCGCCGTCCCTCAGAACACCGGCTGGTTTGCGGGATCGTCGGGGTCGGCGATCGGCGTGTGGATGCCGCACTCGACCTTGTCCCAACCGCGCCAGCGGCCCGCGCGCGGATCCTCGCCCGGCTTCACCTTGCTCGTGCAGGGCTGGCAGCCGATCGAGGGATAGCCCTCGGCCTCGAGCGGGTGGCGGGGCAGGTCGTGCTCGACGAAATAGGCTTCGAGGTCTTCCTTGGTCCAGTCGGCCAGCGGGTTGATTTTCAACCGGTCGCCATCGACCTCGAAGCGGGGCAGGCCCTTGCGCGTCGCCGACTGGAAGCCCTTGCGGCCCGAGATCGAGACGTCGAACCCCGCCAGCTCGCGCTCGAGCGGGATGACCTTGCGGATCTCGCAGCAGCCATCGGGGTCGTACGACCAGCGCAGCTCCTTGTCGTCCTTCTTCGCCAGATCCGCGGGATCGGGGCGATAGGTGATGACATTGGTCAGGCCCAGCAATTCGGTCAGCGTGTCGCGATAGTCGAGCGTCTCGGGGAACATCTTGAGCGTGTCGCCGAACAGCACGGGCACGTTCGGATCGATCGACGCGATCAGGTGCAGCAGCACCGCGCTCTCGGCCCCGAAGGACGAAACGACCGCGATCCGGCCAAGGCTGTCTTCCTCGATCAGCGTGCGCAGCATCTCGACGGTATCGGTGCCCCGAAACCGGTTGTTGAGCGCGATAGCATCCGCCTCGGTGAAACGCGGACGGGCATCGATAAAGTCGATTTTACGCAAGGCTTGGGTCATGACGGCGTTTCCACACGGGCACTGCGGCGTCGGCCGCGCCCTGATAATATTGGTGATAGCGTTCGAGCGACGCCTTCAGCACTTCGGGATCGACGGGCTGTTGCGGCGCGAAACTGTCGAAGCCGCAGCGGCGCATGTGCGGGATCTGGTCGACGAGCACATCGCCCTGCGCGCGCAGTTCGCCCGTATAGCCTGCCTCGCGCAGGATGCGCGCGGCCGAATAGCCGCGGCCGTCCCTGAATGCGGGAAAGCTGATCTCGATCAGCGCGAGCCGGTCGAGAAAGGGAATGAGCGCGCGCACATCCTCATCGGGCTCGACCCTGACAGCCGTAGCGTTCGACTGGTCGAGAAAGGCGTCGAGCGTAACCGCCGGCTCTTCATGCGGCGTGGTGTCGCTGAGCGAGACGGGGTTACCCATAAATGGCTTCCTTGAAGGGTTCGATGCCGACGCGGCGATAGGTGTCGACGAAGCGCTCGCCCTCGGTCCGCAGCGCCTTGTAGGTGTCGGTCACCTTCTCGATCGCATCGACCACGCCGTCCTCGTCGAAGCCGGGGCCCGTGATCTTGCCGAGGCTCACATCCTCCGCACCCGAGCCGCCGAGCAGCAGCTGGTAGTTTTCGGTGCCCTTACGATCGACGCCAAGGATGCCGATGTGCCCGGCATGATGGTGGCCGCAGGCGTTGATGCAGCCCGAGATCTTGAGCTTGAGTTCGCCCAGGTCGCGCTGCCGGTCGAGATCGGCGAAGCGCTGCGCGATCTTCTGCGCGACCGGGATCGAGCGCGCATTGGCAAGGCTGCAATAATCGAGGCCGGGGCAGGCGATGATGTCGCTGATCAGGTCGAGATTGGGCGTGGCGAGCCCCGCGGCGTCGAGCGCCTGCCAGATCGCATGGAGATCGGCCTTCCTCACATTGGGCAGCACGATGTTCTGCGCATGCGTCACGCGCAGCTCGTCGAAGCTGTATTTCTCGGCAAGGTTGGCCATCAGGTCGATCTGGTCGGCCGAGGCGTCGCCCGGAATGCCGCCGATCGGCTTCAGGCTGATGTTGACGATCGCATAGCCCGGCTGCTTGTGCGCCGCGGTCTGCGCCTGCACCCAGACCCGGAAATCGGGATCGGACAGGTCGATCTCGTCCGATACGCCCGCTTCATAGGCCGGCGGGGCGAAGAAGGCTGAGATGCGCTCCAGCTCGGCAAGCGGCGGGTCGATGCCCAGCGTCTTCACATGCGCGAACTCTTCCTCGACCTGGCGGCGATATTCGTCCGCGCCAAGTTCGTGGACGAGGATCTTGATCCGCGCCTTGTAGATATTGTCGCGCCGGCCATAGCGATTGTAGACGCGCAGGCACGCCTCGACGTAGCTCAGGAAATCCTCAATCGGCACGAAGTCCTTGATCTCGGGCCCGATCATAGGCGTGCGGCCCATGCCGCCGCCGACAAAGACCTTGGCGCCGAGCCGTCCGTCCTTCTCCAGCAGTTCGACGCCGATATCGTGCAGCCGCATCGCCGCGCGGTCCTCGGGCGAGGCGATCACCGCGATCTTGAACTTGCGCGGCAGATAGCTGAATTCGGGATGGAAGGTCGACCACTGGCGCAGCAGCTCGGCCCAGGGCCGCGGATCGGTCACCTCGTCGGCCGCGGCGCCCGCATACTGGTCCGAGCTGATGTTGCGGATGCAGTTGCCGCTGGTCTGGATGGCGTGCATCTCGACGGTCGCCAGCTCGGCGAGGATGTCGGGCGCGTCCTCGAGCTTGATCCAGTTGTACTGGATGTTCTGGCGCGTCGTGAAATGACCATAGCCGCGGTCGTATTTGCGCGCGACATGGCCCAGCATCCGCATCTGCTTGCTGCTGAGCGTGCCATAGGGCACCGCGACGCGCAGCATATAGGCGTGCAACTGCAGGTAGAGCCCGTTCATCAGCCGCAGCGGCTTGAACTGGTCCTCGCTCAGCGCGCCCGACAGGCGGCGCTTCACCTGATCGCGGAACTCCTCGACGCGGGCGTCGACGATCGACTGGTCGTATTGGTCGTATTGGTACATTTTTCAGTCCAAACCTGAAATGTCATTCCCGCGAAAGCGGGAATCCATGAACACCGTCTTCCCAGAAAACGGCACGGTTTCCGTGTTCCGGGATTCCCGCTTGCGCGGGAATGACAAGAAAGAGGGTTCGAAGGCCATCAAATCACCCAATTCCCTGCATCGGGGTCGGCGGGTTTCAGCGTCAGGTCGGGGCGGACGGTGGGACCGAGCGCACGGATGCGGTCCTTGATATGCGCGGGGCGGGGGCCTTCTGGCGTCGCGGTCGCCTCGATCACATAGGGGCCGTTGACGCGGCGCGCGGCCTCTTCGGTGCGCGCGATCGCCTCGCCCTGCTCGTCGACATCGACTGCGTCCTCGACATGGCGCGACCAGTCGGTGCCGGTCCACCACACCACATCGCCCGTCGGCAGGTCATTGCCCGTCAGTATCTTCACGCAAGAGTCTCCGCCTGTCTGGCAAACTGGAAAAGCCGATCCTCGGCATCGGCGCGCAGCACGACCTCGCCGACCACGATCAGCGCGGGGCTCTTCACGCGCTCGCGCGCGATCATGTCGCCCAGGTCGGTCAGGATCGTCCGCAGCGCGCGCGCGTCCTTGCGCGTGCCCTTTTCGAGCACCGCCACGGGCATGTCGGGCGCAACGCCGTCGGCGATCAGCTTGTCCGCGATCTCGGCCGAGGTCGCGACACCCATATAGATGACGAGCGTGCGACCCTTGCCCGCAAGCCCCGACCAGTCCTGCTGGGTCAGCCCCTTGCACTGGCCCGCGACGAAGCTGACCGCGCTCGATGCCTCGCGGTGGGTGAGTGGGAGCAGCGCCTCGGCCGCGCAACCAACCGCGGCGGAAATGCCGGGGATCACTTCGACGGGAACGCCCGCCATGCGGCACGCATCGACTTCCTCGCCGCCACGACCGAAGATGAAGGGATCGCCGCCCTTGAGGCGCACCACGGTCTCGCCCTTCAGCGCCTCGTCGACGATCAGCGCATTGATGCCGTCCTGCGCCAGCGTATGCCGCGCCCGGCTCTTGGCGACCGAAATCCGGCGCGCGCTTGCGGGGGCAAGTTCGAGGACGCGATCATCGACCAGCCCGTCATGCACGACCACGGTCGCGCGCTCCAGCGCACGCACCGCGCGCACCGTCAGCAGATCGGGATCACCCGGTCCCGCGCCGACCAGCAGCACCGTTCCGGGGACAATGTCACGCCTCTTGTCCATGACAGCCAGATGGATCGTCCCCCCGCCAAACGCAAAGCAGGCTTTTTTTGGGAGCGGTTAGCTGAGCTTGTGCGGGGTGGGATTGCGTTTGGCTGATTGGGCGATTTCGACCGAATCCTTGCCGTTCAGAGGCCTTTGTTGAGTGCTCTAAGTTGGCCCTTCGTTTAGCAGTGTCAGTAGATTAGTCTGAAATTGGCACGAGACACCCTTGTCGGCATACGATCGCGTGATATGCTATCAGTTAGACATCGGAATTGGAAAATGCATCGTCCACTTCTGGATATAACTGATCGAATAGCTGAACCGCCAAAGTGGTGGATAGATGGGATTCCCCGATATTGTGAATATCACCCCAAGCTGGCGATCGGGTCATTCAGCATTTTAATTCGTGTTTCCTGCGAAACGTGTGGGCATCATTTTGACGTCGCTTTTGGAGCAAACAAGAAGCTGGGGGGCGGCCTGGTCGACTTGGAAACTGGCTTTCTTGTCGTAGATGCCTTTCCGAACCCTCCATTCCATCTTGGGTCTAATGGATTTAACTGCGCCGGTAATCACAATGGCGTGATCCCAATTGCGGTCCTTCAAGCTTGGGAGGCGCGGGGTCGGACATGGGCGCCGGATTGGGAACGCCGCGCAGACTTGGAAGGCTCCACGCTCGCCGACATGTGAGCAGCCATGCCACACGATCCCCATCGTCCGCGAATCCAGAAATCTCTCTCGGCTGATACGCCGCGTTACTTATCCATCCCGCAACCCGATTCCGATCGCCGCGCGTGCCTGATCCATTTCAGAGGACACCACCGGATAGGCGCAATAGTCCGCCGCGTACCACGCGCTCGGGCGGTGGTTGCCCGACAGGCCGAGCCCGCCAAAGGGCGCGTTCGACGGCGCGCCGTTGGTCGGGCGGTTCCAGTTGACCACGCCCGCGCGGATTTCGGTCCAGAAGCGGTCGTAGAGCTTGGGGTTTCCACCGATCAGCGAGGCGGACAGGCCGAAACGCGTATTGTTGGCCTCGGCCATCGCGCTTTCGAAATCGGGAACGCGGATCACCTGCAGCAGCGGGCCGAACATCTCGTCGTCGCCGCGGTCGGCGACACTGGTCACGTCGATGATGCCGGGGGTAAGGAAGGGGCGGCCCTCGACAGGGCGATCCATGCGCCGGATCGGTACGCCGCCCTTCATCATGAGTGCCAGATAGGTTTCCTGCAGCGCATCGGCGGCGTCATTGTCGATCACCGGGCCCATGAAGGGCTGGGGCTCGTCATGTGGCGCGCCGATGATCAGCCGGTCGGCGAGCTTGCCGATCTTTTCGAGGATCGCCTCATGCTTGCCGTCCTCGACGATCAGCCGCCGCGCCGCGGTGCAGCGCTGGCCCGCGGTCAGAAACGCGCTCTGCACGATCGTGGTGGCGGCGGCGTCGAGATCGGTGGGGTTCCACAGCAGGATGGGATTGTTGCCGCCCATTTCGAGCGCGAGGATCTTGCCGGGCTTTTCGGCGAACTGGCGGCTGAGCTGGAGCCCCGCGCGCGCCGATCCGGTGAAAAGCAGCCCATCGATTCCGTCATGCGCCGCAAGCGCCTGCCCCTGTTCGGCGCCGCCTACCAGCAGCCGGACCACACCCTCGGGCACGCCCGCCTCGTGATAGCACTGCACGAGCAGTTCGCCGGTCGCGGGCGTCTTTTCCGACGGCTTGAACACCACCGCATTGCCCGCGATCAGCGCGGGGATGATATGGCCGTTGGGCAGATGCGCGGGGAAGTTGAAGGGGCCGAGCACGCCGAGCACACCGTGCGGCTTGTGACGTACCGCGTTGCGCGCGCCCATCGCGCCTTCGAGGCGGCGCTGGCCGGTGCGCTCGCCATAGGCCGAAACAGAGATGTCGACCTTGGCCATCACCGCCTCGACCTCGGTGCGCGCTTCCCAGAGCGGCTTGCCCGTCTCGCGCGCAATCAGCTCCGCGAAAACCTCGGCATTGCCGCGCACCACGTTGACGAAGCGGCGCAGCGTCTCGATGCGGACGGTGACCGGGCGCGCGGCCCATTCGGGAAAGGCGGCGCGCGCGGCCGCGATCTCGGTTGCGGCATCGCCCACACGGCTGCGCCAGAGTTCAGCGCCCGTAGCCGGTTCATATGAGACGATTTCGGGCGCGGTCATCGGGGCCACGCTCTCCAGCATCCGCGTCGGCACGTCAAGCCGTGGCGCTCACCTAAGCCCCTCCCTTGAAAGGGAGGGGCGAAAGCGGCCTTACCCCGCCATCGCTTCCCCCATGCGACGCACCGCCGCGACCTTTGCCTCCAGCGCGGACCAGTCATCGGCCTCGGCGATCCGCGCCCAGATTGCCTCGACCTCGTCGATATGCATCGAGCAGGGCGCGGCATCGGACCAGTAGGGATGATCGAGCGTGCGCGCGGGCTCATAGCCCGCCACCGCCTCGCGGAAATCCTCGAACGCCGGTCCCGCATAATACATGTCGGCGGGCGTCGCGCCGCGCTTCCGTCCGCCGGCCCAGTCGAAGAAGAAGCGGTCGATCTCGACCGTCCCCTCCATCAACGCCTTCTCGATCGCGCCGACCAGCGGCTTGTCGAATTCCGCGCCGCGCGGCCTGACCCCCAGCCGCCACAGGAATCGGTCGATCAGCCCGTCTTCATAACCCTGCGCGAAGGGTTCGATCGCGGGCACCAGTTCCTCGGCCTCGGCCACCAGTCGCAAGGCAACCGCGAGCTGGACGATGTTCCAGTGCACTGCCTCGGCCTGCCGGCCAAAGGCATAGAGCCCGGTCTGGTCGAAATAGGCGGCGGTGAAGCCGGGGTCGTAGAATGGCGTGAAGCGCCACGGGCCGTAATCGAAGCTCTCGCCCGTCACGTTGATATTGTCGCTGTTGAGCACGCCGTGGACGAAGCCCGCGGCGATATAGGAGGGAGCCAGCCGCGCGGTGCGGCGCACGACATGGCCGAGCAGCCGCGCGGGCGCATCCTCACCGGCTTTCTCGCCGAAATAGTGCCTGAGCACATAGGCGATCAGCCGGTGCATGCCCTCCTCGTCGCGCAGATAGGCGAGCCGCTGGAAGCTGCCGATGCGGATATGGCCGTGGTTCAGCCGCACGAGCACCGAGGACCGCGTCGGCGAGGGCTCGTCGCCGCGCTCGAGCGCCTCGCCCGTCTCTATCAGCGAGAAGGTGCGCGACGTCTCGACCCCCAGCGCCTCGAGCATCTCGGTCGCCAGGATCTCGCGCACGCCGCCCTTGAGCGTCAGCCGTCCGTCGCCGAAGCGGCTCCACGGCGTCTGCCCCGAGCCCTTGGTGCCGAGGTCCATCAGCCGCCCGTCGCCGTCGCGCATCTGCGCGAACAGGAAGCCGCGCCCGTCGCCGATCTCGGGATTGTACACGCGGAACTGGTGCCCGTGATAACGCAGCGCCAGCGGCTGCGTCAGATTGTCGGGCAGCGGATCGAAGCGCCCGAAATGCGCGATCCAGTCGTCATGGCTCAGGCCCGCAAGTCCGATCTCGGCTGCGGCGCGATCGTTGCGGAACCCCAGCTTCATTTCGGGAAAGCGCGCGGCCTCCACACGGTCGTAGAACGACTCCCCCAGTTCGAGGATCGGCGTTTCGGGGCGATATTTGGCAGCTTGCGGGAGCGTCGTCATGCGGCGATATGGAGGGGGAAAGGGGAAGGGCGCAACCTATGGCGGCATTCGCGGACGGATATTGGTGGTCGAATGACGGTTTGCGCCTGCATTACCGCGACTATCCGGGGCCGTCGGATCGGCCACCCATCCTCTGCATCCCCGGGCTGACGCGCAACGCGCGCGACTTCGAGGGCGTTGCCGAGCGGCTTTCCGGCCGCCATCGCGTGATCTGCGTCGATCTGCGCGGGCGCGGTGAAAGCGCCTACGCCAAGGACCCGATGACCTATGTCCCGCTCACCTATGTGCAGGACATCGACCGACTGATCGATGAGCTCAAGCTTGACCGGCTGATCGCCTTCGGCACCTCGCTGGGCGGCATCGTCTCGATGCTGCTCGCCTCGACGGAGCCCGCGCGCTTCGCGGGGGTGCTGCTCAACGATGTCGGGCCGGTGATCGAGCGCAAGGGGCTCGACCGGATCCGCGGCTATGTCGGCAAGCCCGGCGCCTGGCCGACCTGGGTCCATGCGGCGCGTGCGCTCGCCGAGACCAATGCCGATGTCTATCCCGGCTATGAGCTGCAGGACTGGCTGCGCATGGCCAAGCGGCTCTACCGGCTCAATGCGCAGGGCCGCATCGTCCCCGATTATGACAGCAAGATCGCCGAGCCCTTCCGCCTGCCCGGGGGCGAGGCGGGGGTCGATTTGTGGCTCGCGCTCGACGCGATGTACGCCGTCCCCGTCCAGATCATCCGCGGCGAACTGTCCGACGTGCTCAGCACGGAGACCGTCGCGCAGATGAAGAAGCGGCTCGACGATGCGCGTGTGACGACGGTGCCCGGCGTCGGCCACACCCCGACGCTTGAGGAGCCGCAGGCCGCGCGTGCGATCGACAAGTTCCTCGCGGCGGTCTTGAGTGAAGTGGCTGCGTGACCGTCCACATCCTGCACCTGCATTCCAGCTTTGATCTCGGCGGCAAGGAGGCGCGCGCCGTCCAGCTGATGAACGCCTTTGGCGACCGTGCGCGGCACACCGTCGTCAGCGGCGTGCCCGGCGCACTCGGCGCGCGCGCGGCGATCGACCGGCGCGTGAAGGCCGCCTTCCCCGACGATGCGACCCCGCTCACGGGCAAGCCTTCGGTCGCGCGCTATCAGGCGCTGGCGCGCTATATGCGGCGCTTCGATCTCGTGCTTACCTATAACTGGGGCGCGATGGACGCGGTGATGGCGCGACGACTGTTTCCCGCAGGCGTGCCGCCGCTGATCCATCATGAGGATGGCTTCAACGCCGACGAGGCCAGGCGTCTGAAGACCGAGCGCAACATCTTCCGTCGCGTCGCGCTGCCGGGCGCGGATGCGCTCGTCGTGCCCTCGCAAAAGCTCGAGGCGATCGCGCGCGACACCTGGAAACAGCCGGATTACCGTGTCCACCGTATCGCCAACGGGATCGCCACGCGTCGCTATGCGGGTCGTCCCGATCCACGGGCCTTGCCGGGCTTCGTCCGCGGCAAGGACGATCTGGTGGTCGGTTCGGTGGCTGGGCTGCGCCTCGTCAAGAATCTGCCGCGACTGGTGCGCGCGGTCGCGGGGGCAGGCAAGGCACTCAGGCTGGTGATCGTGGGTGAGGGGCCCGAGCGCGCCGCGATCGAGGCCGAGGCCGCACGGCTCGGCGTCGCGCTCACCCTGCCGGGGTTCCAGCGCGATCCCCACCGCTATGTCGGGCTGTTCGATATCTATGCAATTTCCTCGGACTCTGAACAATTTCCTATTTCGCTCGTCGAGGCGATGGCCGCGGGGCTTCCGGTGGTTGCCACCGATGTCGGCGACATAGCCGCGATGGTAGCGCCCCGGAACCGGCCTTTTGTCGTGCCGCGCGGCGGCGAAGCCGCGCTCGCGGGCGCGATAGCCTTGCTGGCGGCCGATCCCGCGCTTCGCATGCAACTTGGTGCTGACAATCGCGCCAAAGCTGTGGCAGAATATGACGAGCAAGTGATGATCGCGCGCTATGGGGGCCTTTACGGCGGCGCGATCGGGCGATCCGGGGCGCTTGCGGGCTAGACCATTTTGTCCGCGCATTTTGTGCGCAGCCTGCTATTAGGCGCCGGGATTTTGAGGGAGTGATTGAATTGTTCAAGGGTCTTAAGCCCATCCTTTACGGCGGCCGCGAGGTGTGGCCGTTGATCGAGGGTGGCAAGGGCGTCGCGGCCAGCAACCATATGAGTTCTGGCGCGTGGGCGGCTGCGGGCGGCATCGGCACCGTTTCTGCGGTCAACGCCGACAGCTATGATCCGACGGGCAAGATCATTCCGCAGATCTACCGCGCCAAGACGCGGCGCGAGCGCCATGAGGAACTGATCGAATATGCGATCGCGGGGGCGGTCGACCAGGTCAAGCGCGCCTTCGAGATCGCGGGCGGCAAGGGCGCGATCAACATCAACGTGCTCTGGGAAATGGGCGGCGCGCAGCGCGTGCTCCACGGCGTGCTCGAACGCACGCGCGGAATGGTCGCGGGCGTCACCTGCGGCGCGGGCATGCCCTACAAGCTGTCCGAGATCGCGGCCTCGTACGAGGTCAACTACCTCCCCATCGTCAGCTCGGGCCGCGCCTTCCGCGCGCTGTGGAAGCGCGCCTATTCCAAGGCCGCCGAGTGGCTGGCGGGCGTGGTCTATGAGGATCCCTGGCTCGCGGGCGGGCACAACGGCCTGTCCAACGCCGAGGATCCGCTCAAGCCCGAGGATCCCTATCCGCGCGTCAAGGCGCTGCGCGACACGATGCGCGAGGGCGGCATTTCGGACGACGTGCCGATCATCATGGCGGGTGGCGTCTGGTATCTGCGCGACTGGAACCACTGGATCGACAATCCCGAGCTCGGCCAGATCGCCTTCCAGTTCGGCACGCGCCCGCTGCTGACGCAGGAAAGCCCGATCCCCGAGGGGTGGAAGGCGCGGCTGATGACGCTCAACGAGGGCGATATCCTGCTCCACCGCTTCTCGCCCACGGGCTTCTATTCCTCGGCGGTGCGCAACCCCTTCCTGCGCAATCTCGAGGCGCGCTCTGAACGCCAGATCGCCTTTTCGGGCGATCATGCGGGCGATCACCAGTTCCAGCTCGACGTCGGCGTCAAGGGCAAGAGCTTCTGGGTCACGCGCAACGACCTGTTGCGCGCGCGCGAATGGTACGGTCAGGGCTTTACCGAGGCGCTCAAGACCCCCGACAACACGCTCGTCTTCGTCACGCCCGAGGAAAAGGTCGTCATCCGCAAGGATCAGGCCGATTGCATGGGCTGCCTGAGCCATTGCGGCTTTTCGAGCTGGATGGACAGCGAGACCAACTCGACCGGCCGCCTCGCCGATCCGCGCAGCTTCTGCATCCAGAAGACGCTGCAGGACATCGTCCATGGCGGGCCGACCGAGGAGAACCTGATGTTCGCGGGCCACAACGCCTTCAACTTCAAGAAGGACCCGTTCTATTCGAACGGTTTCGTGCCGACCGTGAAGCAACTCGTCGACCGCATCCTGACGGGCGACTGAGGCTAAGAACCCCGGCTCAGGCCGGGGTGTCGGTGCTCCGGGCTTGACCCGGAGCCCATGTCCGAAGCGATGGTGCGCCTGCCGGCATGGGCTCCTGCTTGCGCAGGAGCACTGATGAGGATGTGTCTCGCGTTGCGCTAAACCCAGCCCTCGAGCACTTGATCGGGGGGGCGATGGCCGTCGGCCCACATGCGGATATTGGCGATCACCTTGGCGCCCGTATCCTCGCGCGCCTCGATCGTGGCGGAGGCCATGTGCGGCAGCAGCACGACATTGTCGAGCGTGCGCAGGCGCGGGTCGATCGCGGGCTCGTGCGCGAACACGTCGAGCCCCGCCCCCATGATGCGGCCCTGCTCAAGCGCGTCGATCAGCGCGCCTTCCTCGATCAGCTCGCCGCGGGCGATGTTGATGAGGTACGCGTCGCGTCGCATCAGCGCGATTCGCCGCGCATTCAGCAGGTGATGCGTCTCTTCATTGTGCGGGCAGTTCAGGGAGACGAAATCGACCTCCCCCAGCATCGTGTCGAGATCGGGGGAGAAGGTCGCGTCCACCGCACGCTCGACGACATCAGGCAGGCGGTGGCGGTTGTGATAGCGGATCGAGAGGCCAAAGCCGCGCGCCCTGAGCGCGATCGCCTGGCCGATCCGTCCCATGCCGACGATGCCCAGCGTCTTGCCGTGGATGCGGTGGCCAAGCATCGCGGTCGGGCGCCAGCCCGTCCACTCGCCCGAGCGCATCCGCCGCTCACCCTCGGCGACGCGGCGCGGGATCGAGAGCAGCAGCGCCATCGCCATGTCGGCGGCGTCCTGGGTCAGCACGCCCGGCGTGTTGGTGACGATGATGCCCCCGGCGCGCGCGGCCTTCAGGTCGATATGGTCCACGCCATTGCCGAAATTGGCGATCAGCTTGAGCTGCGGTCCCGCCGCCGCGATCAACGTCGCGTCGATCTGGTCGGTGAGCGTGGGGACGAGCACGTCGCAGTCCGAAACTGCCGCCAGCAGCGCGGCGCGGTCCATCGTCGCATCGGCCGGCGCGAGCACGGTGTCGAAGAGTTCGCTCATCCGCGCCTCGATGACGGCGGGCAGCCGGTGGGTGACGACCACCTTGGGATTGTGCGGACGATCGGCGTCGGTCATGGGAACTGCGCTAGGCTGCGCCGGGCGGGTGCGTCAAGCCGCAGCAGCGCCTTGAAGCCGCGCTGCGCATTTGCGAGAAGGACGGTGATGATTGCGAAGGGGGGAAGTGTGCGTTTGGGCAAGCCGCTGGCGGCCACGATGGCCGTTGTGATGCTGTTGTCTTCTGCCGGCGACGCGGTCGCGCAGAAGAAGCCGCCTTACTGGGCGTCGATTTCGGCGGGCAAGGCGCGCACGCGCACCGGGCCGGGCCGGCAGTTTCCCGCAATGTGGCTCTACCAGCGCGCGCATCTGCCCGTGAAGGTGATCGAGACGTTCCCCAACTGGCGCAAGGTGCAGGACCCCGACGGCGCAACGGGCTGGATGCAGGCCAATTTGCTGAGCGAGGACCGCACCGCGATCATCCGCGGCGAAATCCGTCCGCTCCGGGCGAAGCCCGATGTCGGCGCGTCGGTCAGCTGGCGTGCCGAACCCGGCGTGGTCGGCGCGATCACCGATTGCGCTGATGGCTGGTGCCGTTTCGAGGTCGAGGGCAAGGCTGGCTATGTCGAAACCAGCCATATCTGGGGCGCCGAGGATCTGGGCGGGGAATAGCCGGAATATGGAAACGCATGCCGGCCTCGCGACCGACATGCGCTTCCCCCTTTGGACCTTTTTTTGCGGGGGTCAGGCCCTTGGGTAAGGATCAGCGCCGGTCGTTGCGATCGGGCTTTTCCGTGGACCGCTGCGACGATGCGCTGGCGGGCGCCTCATCCTGCCGCTTGGCTTCGGACTTGAGTTCGCCCTTCGACATGGCGGAGAGGAGCGCATCGCCCGAGGCGCTGAAATTGCCCGCGGGGACCAGTGCGGTCCTGTCGCCGACCGTGACGAGCACCGACTGGATCGTGCCGCTCGCGGTCGTGCGGACGCTTTCGACCGTGCCGATCGCACGCCCGCGCGCATCCTCGATCGCCATGCCCGGCTGGACCGCGAAACTGCCTGCGGCGTTCGCCGCCGCCGAGCCCGCCGCGGCGAGCTGGCCGAGGCTGCCCTGCGCCATGCCCTGCGCGCTGCCCGCGGCGCTGCCGCCCGCGCTGACCGCCGAATTGGCCGCACCGTCAATGGTACCGCGCGCCGAACCCGCGACGCCCTGCGCGGTGCCCACCGTCTGGCCGGCGGTGCCGCGCACGAAATCGGTGCCGACCGCCTGTGCGGCGACGCCGCCCTCGGCCGCGCCCGAACCACTGCCCGAGCCACTGCCCGACAGCGTCTGGCCAAGCACATCGCCCGACGCCGAACCCGAGCCGTCCGCATTGCCGCTGCCGCGCGCCTTTGCCGAAGCCTTGCCCGAGCGGCGATCGATATTGCGTTCGGCCGAGGCGTCGCCGCCCGCGCGGCCTGCGCCCGAAAGGCCACCGGTCACGCCGCCGATTGTTCCGCCGACCTGACCACCCAAGCCGCCCAGGCCGCCAGCTCCGCCACCGCCGCCAAGCAGCTGCGCCGAGGCGGGCGCGGCGAGAACGAGCGCGAGCGTCGCGCTTGTCGCAAACAGGATTTTCATCGTTCATCTCCTCGTTGAACCCGGAGCGCCGCGATGCGCTCTCAATCGGCTAACGAGGGGGCGTTCCGGTTTAATCCCGGGATGCGCGAAATTTTTCAATGATTGGCGCAATCGCCGCAGACAAGGCCGTATCCGTAGAGCTTGTCGGGCCCTTTCTTGCCGAGATCGCGCGCCTCGCGCGTCAGCCGCTGGAGCGCCAGCGGCCGCAGCGCCGGACCGACCGCCGGATAATGCGCGAAGAGCCGCCCCGCGACGAGCGGCGCGGCGTAGGAGGTGCCGCGCACCTTCGCGCTGCCGCCCACGGCTGCTGCGCGCATGTCGGCGCCCGGCGCGGCATAGTCCAGATGCGCACTGCGCCCCGCCTCGACCAGCGCGCGCTCGCGCGCGTCGACCCCCGTGACCGCGATGACTCCAGCATAGGAGGCGGGGTAGGCGGGCGGTGCGGCGGGCCCGTCATTGCCGACCGCGGCAACGATCACCAGCCCCCTGTTCTGTGCAGCGCCGACGGCGCGGGCGAGCAGCGGATTGGCGGGGCCGACCAGGCTCATCGTCACCACGCTGGTGCGCCGGCTCACCATCCAGCCGAGCGCGCGCGCGATCGCGGTGGCGCTGCCGCCTGCGGGATCGTCGCCATAGACATCCGCGACGAGCAGCGGCTTGCCCGGCGCCGCGCCACGGATGGCGCCATTGCCTGTCAGCAGCGATGCCACCGCGGTCCCGTGCGCGCTGGGCGCGGGGGCGCCTTTCGCAAAGCCGCGTTGTTCGACGCCGCCGGTCAATGCGGCATGCCGCGCGACGCCGCCGTCGATCAGCCCCAAGGCAGGGCCGCTTACGCTACCCGATTGCGCGAGCGCGCCACCCGCCGCACCTGCGCCGCCGCCGCTCGTGAAATAGAGATGGTCGGCGCCCAGCTCGACCCCGGGGAGCAGCGTGCGCAGCCGCTTGAGCGCGGATCCGAGACGCTGCCCGTCGGGCGCGCGGAAGCGGACAAGGCTCAGGTCGAGTCCTTCGATCGTCTCGCGCCCGATCACCGCGAAGCCCCCCTGCTGGGCGCGCGCGACGTCTGCGGCGCTTGCCCCGGTCGCCACCAGCACGCCGCGTACCGCGGGGTTTCTCGCGTCATCGAACTCGATCGTATCGCGATTGCCGCGCACCAGCGCCTCGAGCCTTTCGACCCGCTCGGTGACAAGGCGCCGCGCGGCTTCGGCGGGGCGCAGCGCAGTGACCGGCTCGACCGGCAGCGTATCGGTGACGCGGTCGATCACGCCACCCGGCGCGGGAAGGCCGGGCAGCGCGACTTGCGCGACGACCGCGACGGGCAACATGCCGAGCGCCGTCAGCAATATCGTCCTCGAAACGCGTTTCATGTCCGCTGCCTAAACCTTTCCATCGGCGATTGAAATTTTCCGCATTTTTTTCATCATGCACGGGATGAAACGCCCGGGGCCACCCGTTTCATCCGCATGGAGCCAAAAAGGCAATGGTGTGACGGCATTCGAACGTGACCTTCTGGCACTGCTGCCGCGGCTGCGGCGCTTTGCGCTGTCGCTGTCGCGCAGCGCTGCCGATGGCGACGATCTGTGTCAGGCCGCGCTCGAGCGGGCGCTCAACGCGCGCGGCCAGTGGCAGGCGGGGACGAGACTGGATAGCTGGATGTACCGGATCATGCGCAACCTCTGGATCGACGAAGCGCGCGCACGGGCGCGGCGCGACAGGACCTTCGCACCCGAGGAAGAGGGGCTGAATGTGGGCGACGCCGGCGACCGGCAGATCGAGGCCGCGGTCGAGCTGGGCGATGTCGGGCGCGCCATGGACCGGCTGCCGCCCGAACAGCGCGAGGCGATCGCGCTCGTGCTCGTCGAAGGCCTTGCCTATAAGGAGGCCGCGGAAATTCTGGACATTCCGATGGGCACGCTCACCTCGCGGCTCGTGCGCGGTCGGGCGGCGCTGATGGCCGAGCTTGGAGAGGCGGCATGACGATCGATCCCGAAATGCTGATGGCCTATGCCGATGGCGAGCTCGACGACCTGACCGCGAAGCGCGTCGAACGCGCGATCGCCGAGGATCCGGCGCTTGCGCAGCAGGTGGAGGCACACCGCGCGCTGCGCGCGCGGGTCGCGGGGCATTTCGCGCCCGTCGCCGATGAACCCGTCCCCGACCGGCTGAAGGCCTTGCTCGAAGGCAATGTCGTCGCGCTCGACGATGCGCGCGGGGTGAAGCGCACCTGGTCGCCTTCGCGCGGCAGCATTGCCGCGATGGCCGCGACGCTCGTGATCGGTCTGTTGCTGGGGCAGGGGATCGATCTCAATCCGTCGCCTGTCGCCAGTCGCAACGGCGCGCTCGTCGCTCAAGCGGGGCTCGAGACG
The DNA here is from genome assembly GCF_058781925.1 of Sphingobium sp. FW306-1B-F04DB. Lineage (NCBI taxonomy): Bacteria > Pseudomonadati > Pseudomonadota > Alphaproteobacteria > Sphingomonadales > Sphingobiaceae > Sphingobium > Sphingobium sp. FW306-1B-F04DB. The sequence goes on from NZ_JBYSXE010000024.1 coordinate 42,947, forward strand.
GCGCTCGACACCCAGCTCGCTTCCACCCAGCCGACTGATGCCCAAACGCGGATCGGTCTCACCTTCCGCGACAAGGCGGGGGCGGTGTGCCGGACCTTCGAAGGCGCCGCGCTCGCGGGCATCGCCTGCCGCGCGGGCGATGACTGGCAGCTCAGGCAGGTGATGAGCGGCGCGGTGAGTACCGACTATCGCCAGGCAGGCAGCGCCGAAACCCTCGCCGCCGCCGAGCCCATGATCGCCCAAGGCCCCTTCGACGCCGACGCCGAGCGCGCGGCGCTTGAGGGCGGGTGGAGGTAGCGTACCGACTGGTTTCGACCGGATTGCGCTCGTTTCCTTTGAGCCCTCTCCCGCCCTTGCGGGAGAGGGTTGGGTGAGGGTCTTATTTCTTTTACTCTCATCCACATGGGGCCCGTAAGACGACAGATCAGCCCGTATGCTGCGCGCCTGAGGCGACATGACCGACGTTGAACGCAAATTATGGTTGGCGGTTCGTGATCGTCGGCTCGACGGTTTCAAGTTTCGTCGACAGGCCACCATCGGTCCGTTCGTCGTCGATTTTCTGTGTGTCGAGGCGCGGTTGATCGTCGAGCTTGATGGCGGGCAGCACAATGCCGCCGTTGATGCGAAGCGCACCGCCTATCTCGAGGCGCGAGGCTATCGCATGCTTCGCTTCTGGAACACCGAGGTGATCGAGAGCTTTGACGGGGTCCTTGAGATGATCGTCCGCGCGTTGGATTGCGATTGAATCCAAGAAGAAGAAGACCCTCACCCAACCCTCTCCCGCAAAGGCGGGAGAGGGCTTCTGGAGCAGCGCGATCATGCGTCTGTCCTCAGGGGTATTTCAGCTCAATCCACCAGCTCGAGCGCCACCGCGGTCGCTTCGCCGCCGCCGATGCAAAGCGATGCCAGGCCCTTCTTGCCGCCGCGGTTCTGGAGCGCTGCGATCAGCGTCGCCATGATGCGCGCGCCCGAGGCGCCGATCGGGTGGCCGAGCGCGGTGGCGCCGCCGTTCACATTGACCTTGTCGTGCGGGATGTCGAGGTCGCGCATCGCGATCATCGTCACGCTGGCGAACGCCTCGTTGACCTCGAACAGGTCGACATCGCCCACGCTCCAGCCCGCCTTGTCGAGCGCCTTCCGGATCGCGCTGACCGGCGCGGTGGTGAACTTGGCGGGCTCATGCGCGTGCGCCGCGGTCGCGACGATGCGCGCGACGGGCTTGAGGCCCAGCTTGTCGGCAACGCTCTGGCGCGTCATCACCAGCGCCGCGGCGCCGTCGGAGATCGAGGCCGAGGTCGCGGCGGTGATCGTGCCGTCCTTGGCGAAGGCGGGCTTCAGCGTCGGGATCTTCTCCGCATTGCCCTTGGGGGGCTGCTCGTCAAGCGTCACCGTCTCGACGCCCTTGCGCGTGGTGACCTCGACGGGAACGATCTCGCGGTCGAACGCGCCGGTCTTCTGCGCTTCCTGCGCGCGGCTGAGTGAGGCGATCGAATAATCGTCCTGCGCGGCGCGCGTGAACTGGTATTCGCCCGCGGTTTCCTCGGCGAAGCTGCCCATCGCGCGGCCCGGTTCATAGGCGTCTTCGAGCCCGTCGAGGAACATGTGGTCCATCACGCGGTCGTGCCCCATGCGCGCGCCGCCGCGGTGTTTCTGGAGCAGGTAAGGGGCGTTGGTCATGCTCTCCATGCCGCCCGCGACGATGAGGTCGGCGGAACCGGCGGCCAGCGTGTCGGCGGCCATGATAGCGGCCTGCATGCCCGAACCGCACATCTTGTTAACCGTGGTCGCCTCGACCGACTTGGGCAGGCCCGCCTTGAGCGCGGCTTGGCGCGCGGGCGCTTGGCCGAGGCCCGCGGGCAGCACGCAGCCCATATAGATGCGCTCGACCTTGTCGCCGTCGACGCCCGCGCGTTCGATCGCGGCCTTCACCACGGTCGCGCCGAGGTCGGTCGCGCTGGCGCCGGCAAGGCTGCCCTGGAAGCTCCCCATCGGGGTGCGGGCATAGGAAACGATAACGACGGGATCGGTGGTCATGGCAACAGGGTCCTCACGCAGGTTGTTCCATTGGATGCAGGCGATCTAGGGTGCGCTCTGCCGCAGCGCAACATGACCGCGTTGTCCGTCCGTCCGGAAAGCGTGCGCCGCCGTCCGGATCGCGCCGACAAGCGCGGCATCCGCGCCGTAATGCGCTTCCCAGTCGGGCGCGAACAGCAGGCCGATCTCGCGCGTCATGTCGAATCCGGACAGGCGCGGCATCGCAACGCCGGGCGCCTGCAACGACTCGGGGGCGACCGTGATGCCCAATCCCGCGCGCACCATCGCCATCACCTTGTCGTCGTTCGCGGAGCGCAGGCTGAAGGGCGGACGCACACCGCGCTCGGTGAAGAATCGGCTCGTGTCGGGCAGCACCTCACACGAACGCCTGGCGATCATCGTCTCGCCCGCAACCTCCTCCGCCGCTACGCTCTCGCGGAATGCAAATGCATGGCGGTCGGGGAGGGCGAGGCGATACCCTTCGCTGAACAGCGTTTCGCGCGGGAATCGCGTTTCGCCCGGACGAAGGAGCGTCAGCGCAAGGTCGATCTGCCCCCCGGCAAGCCCAGCCGTCAGCTCGCGCTCCCCGCCCTCCACGATTTCGAGGGGCTCGGCGCCTTGATAATTGGCGATCGCCGTTTCGAGCAGCGCCGTCGGCGCGGTGGCGAGCACGCCGAGGCGGATCGGCCTGAGCGGCGCGGACACCCCCGTCACGCTCTGTTCGGCGAGCACGAACTCGCGCTCGATCGTACGCGCATGGCCGAGCAGCCGGTTGCCCGCCTCGGTCAGCTGGACGCGGCGGTTGGACCGTGTGAACAGTTTCGCGCCCAGCCGCTTCTCGAGTTCGGATATCCCTGCCGACAGCGTCGGCTGCGACACGTTGATCCGGCTGGCGGCGCGCGTGAAATTGCCCGTCTCGACCACGGCGAGGAACTGGCGCAGATGGGTGCGGTTGATCATAGGATGATCCTATTATGATTGCATTGAACTTTCAATTTTTCCGATAGTGCGCACGGGGCTATGAAGGCCGCAAAGGCTTCGATAGCCTTCCCTCAGGAGAGTTCAGCCATGATCGCAACCCCCGAATTCGATTTCGCGCTCGGCGAGAATGCCGACATGATCCGCGAGACCACGCGCCGCTTCGCGGAGGAGCGCATCATGCCGCTCGCCGCGAAGATCGATGCCGATGACTGGTTCCCGCAGGAACTCTGGCCCGAAATGGGCGCGCTCGGCCTCCACGGCATCACCGTCGACGAGGAGGATGGCGGGCTTGGCCTCGGCTACCTCGAACATGTCATCGCGGTGGAGGAAGTCAGCCGCGCCTCGGCCTCGATCGGGCTCAGCTACGGCGCGCACTCCAATCTCTGCGTCAATCAGATCCGCCGCTGGGCTTCCACTGAGCAGAAGGCGAAATATCTGCCCAAGCTGATCTCGGGCGAACATGTCGGCTCGCTCGCCATGTCCGAGGCGGGTGCGGGCTCCGACGTCGTCGGCATGAAGCTCAAGGCCGACGCGGTGCAGGGCGGCTATGTCCTCAACGGCACCAAGTTCTGGATCACCAACGCGGCCTATGCCGACACACTCGTCGTCTATGCCAAGACGGGCGAGGGGTCGAAGGGCATCACCGCCTTCCTGATCGAAAAGGACATGCCCGGATTCTCGATCGGGCAGAAGATCGACAAGATGGGGATGCGCGGCAGCCCCACCGCCGAACTTGTCTTCGACGACTGCTTCGTTCCCGAAGAGAATGTCATGGGGCCGATGAACGGCGGCGTCGGCGTCTTGATGTCAGGCCTCGACTATGAGCGCGCGGTGCTCTCGGGCGTCCAGCTCGGCATCATGCAGGCGTGCCTCGACGTCGTCATCCCCTATGTCCGCGAGCGCAAGCAGTTCGGCAAGGCGATTGGCAGCTTCCAGCTCATGCAGGCCAAGGTCGCCGACATGTATGTCGCGCTCAACTCGTCGCGCGCCTATGTCTACGCGGTCGCCAGGGCCTGTGATGCGGGCAAGACCTCGCGCTTCGACGCCGCTGGCGCGATCCTGCTCGCCTCCGAGAACGCCGTGAAGGCAGGGCTCGAGGCGATCCAGGCGCTGGGCGGCGCGGGCTACACCAAGGACTGGCCCGTCGAGCGCTTCCTGCGCGACGCCAAGCTGCTCGACATCGGCGCGGGCACCAACGAGGTCCGCCGCATGCTGATCGGCCGCGAACTGATCGGCGCGTGACCACCCGCGCGCCAGCGCTGACCGGCTTCGACCACATCGTGCTGTGCGTCGCCGACGTCGCGGCAACGCGCGCCTTCTACGAGCGCGTGCTCGGCATGGAATCGCGCGAGGAGCGGCCGGGCAAATGGTCGCTCCATTTCGGACCGCACAAGATCAGCCTGCAGGACGCGCGCACCGCACCCTCGATCGCGCGCGACACCGTGCCCGGCAGCGGTAATTTCTGCGTGCTGACCGAAACCCCCGTGGCCGAACTCGTCGCGCATCTCGAGGCGCTGGGCATCGCGATTGTCGACGGACCCGTCGAGCGGGCAGGGGCCACCGGCCCGATCTGGTCGGTCTATTTCCACGATCCCGACGGCAATCTCGTCGAGGTCAGCAACCCGATGGGCGCCGCATGAAAAGCCCCTTCACCGTCATGCTGAACTTGATTCAGCATCCATTACCGCTTGCGTGTCCGATCTTGGCACGATCGTGTTCATGGATCCCGTATCAAGTCCGGGATGACGGAGGGCGCGCATGAACGGCCCCGTCGAATGGTTCGCCTCGATCGTGGGCATGATCGCCGCGCTGATGATCGCCTGGGACCATAGCCGCCGCATCACGGGCTGGGGCTTCGTCCTCTTCGCCTTCGCGTCGATCGCATGGATCATATCGGGCGTCGTCAACGGCACCACGCCGCTTGCGGTGCAGAACATCGTCCTGCTCGCGATCAACCTGTTCGGCGTCTATCGCTACCTCATCCGCAAGAAGGAAGTTGAGGCATGAGTACTTATAACGAACCCCTCCCTTTCAAGGGAGGGGAGTGGCGGGTCGGATTGCTCCCAGCAATCCGAGATCGTGCCGGGGGCACGATCGACCCGACGCTGGGTGGGTGCGATCGCCGTCAGGCGATCGCCTACGACGCCGCCGCGTCGGCGAGCATCGTCGCTCGCGACATGTGTCGTTCGCTACCCACCCCAAACCCCTCCCTTGAAAGGGAGGGGCTTTCACGATGAGCGCCCCCGTTCTCGACACCAAAATCTCGACCGAAAGCGAGGCGTTCCGCGCCAATGCCGCGCATAACAAGGCGCTGGTCGACACGCTCTACGAGGACGTCGCCAAGGCCGCGCTCGGCGGCAGCGAGGCGGCGCGCCACAAGCACACCGCGCGCGGCAAACTCCTCCCCCGCGACCGCGTCGAACGCCTGCTCGATCCCGGCTCGCCGCTGCTCGAGATCGGCCAGCTTGCCGCCTGCGACATGTATCATGGCGAGGTGCCCGGCGCGGGCATGATCGCCGCGATCGGCCGCGTCTCGGGGCGCCAGTGCATGATCGTCGCCAATGACGCGACGGTGAAGGGCGGCACCTATTACCCGATGACGGTCAAGAAGCATCTCCGCGCGCAGGAGATCGCCGAGGCCAACAACCTGCCGTGCATCTACCTCGTGGACTCCGGTGGCGCCAACCTGCCGCACCAGGCCGAAGTCTTCCCCGATCGCGACCATTTCGGCCGCATCTTCTTCAATCAGGCCAATATGTCGGCCAAGGGCATCCCGCAGATCGCCTGCGTCATGGGCAGCTGCACCGCGGGCGGCGCCTATGTGCCCGCGATGTCCGACGAGACCGTGATCGTCCGCAATCAGGGCACGATCTTCCTCGCCGGCCCGCCGCTGGTGAAGGCCGCGACGGGCGAGGTGATCTCGGCCGAGGATCTGGGTGGCGGCGATCTTCACGGCCGCAAGTCGGGCGTCGTCGATCACGTCGCCGAAAATGACGAACATGCGCTGACCATCGTCCGCGACATCGTCTCGACGCTGAACCATCCGCACGATCCCGGGGTGAAACGCGTCGAACCGCGCGCGCCCAGATACGACCCGCACGAACTCTACGGCGTCATCCCGCAGGATGTCCGCGCGCCCTATGACGTGCGCGAGGTGATCGCGCGCATCGTCGACGGCAGCGAGTTCCACGAGTTCAAGGCGCTCTACGGCACCACGCTCGTCTGCGGCTTCGCGCATATCTGGGGCATGCCCGTCGCGATCCTCGCCAATAACGGCGTGCTGTTCAGCGAAAGCGCGGTCAAGGGCGCGCATTTCATCGAGCTCGCCTGCCAGCGCCGCGTGCCCTTGCTGTTCCTCCAGAACATCTCGGGCTTCATGGTCGGCGGCAAGTATGAGGCGGAAGGCATCGCCAAGCACGGCGCCAAGCTCGTCACCGCGGTCGCCACCGCCACCGTCCCCAAGATCACCGTGCTGATCGGCGGCAGCTTCGGCGCCGGAAACTACGGCATGTGCGGCCGCGCCTATTCGCCCCGTTTCCTCTTCACCTGGCCCAACAGCCGCATCTCGGTGATGGGCGGCGAACAGGCCGCCTCGGTGCTCGCCACGGTCCACCGCGACGCCGAGAAATGGACGCCCGAGGAAGCCGAAGCCTTCAAGGCCCCGATCCGCCAGCGCTATGAGGACGAAGGCAATCCCTGGCACGCCACCGCGCGCCTCTGGGACGACGGCATCATCGACCCCGCGCAGACCCGCGACGTCCTCGGCCTCGCCTTCGCCGCGACGCTGGAGGCACCCATTCCCGAGCGCCCCGCGTTCGGCGTGTTCCGCATGTAATGGAGTATTGATGAGCGTCCTTCTCGCCCTGCTGCTTGCCGCCCAGTCGGAAAAGCTTCCTCCCGCCAATCCCATCCCGTTCGACCAGAGCGACGAGGCCGCGGTGATGGTGCCGGTCAACGCCATCTTCGCCGGCCTCGCCGCGCATGACGGGCAGGCCATCCTCGCCCAGGTGCGTGCCGAGGGCGCCGCCACCGTCGCGATCGAGAAGCCCGATGGCGGGCGCACGATCCGCCGCATGAGCTGGACCGACTTTGCGGGCGGGATCAAGCCCGGGCCGCAAAAGCACGAGGAGCGGATGACCAACCCCGCGATCGACATCGACGGCGACATCGCGATGGTCTGGGGCCGCTATGTGTTCCTCGCCGACGGCAAGGCGCACCACTGCGGCGTCAACCATTTCGACCTGCTGCGCGAAAACGGCCAGTGGAAGGTGCTCAACGTCACCTGGTCCCAGCGCACGACGGGCTGCGGGGAATAGCGTGATGGCGCGCGCCCTACAAATCCTCCCCGATACGGGGAGGGGGACCACCCGAAGGGTGGTGGAGGGGCTGCGCCAAAGCCTCGCATTCCGCCACAATGAGCGAGATCACCGCATTCATGTCCTTGAGCACTACGCGCGCAGGAATGCGAACCGTTCGATAGTCTTGCGTCATCAACCATTGGTCTCGTGCAATATCCCGATCAGGCGCGCCGGTTCTGCTGTGGGCATCTCCATCAATCTCGATCGCAAGCCGCGCTTCAACGCACGCAAAGTCGAGAATGAAAGGTCCGGCCGGATGCTGCCTTCGAAACTTGAAGCCACCCGGCCGTCGTCGCAGCTCGCGCCACAGCAGAACCTCAGGCAAGCTCATCGTTCGCCGCAGCTTTCGCGCTTTCGCGATCGTCGCCCCCGGTCCCGTCAGCATCCTGCCAGCCCCTCCACCGTGCTTCGCACGGTCCCCCTCCCCGTGCCGGGGAGGATTTTGCACGGTGACGCATCATGATCAAATCCCTCCTCATCGCCAATCGCGGCGAAATCGCCTGCCGCATCATCCGGACGGCGCGCGCCATGGGCATTCGCACCATCGCGGTCTATTCGGACGCCGACGCGAAGGCGCTCCACGTCCGTCAGGCCGACGAGGCCGTCCATATCGGCCCGTCGCCCGCGCGCGAAAGCTATCTGGTCGGTGAGAAGATCATCGCCGCGGCGAAGGCCACGGGCGCCGAGGCGATCCACCCCGGCTACGGCTTCCTTTCGGAGAATGCGGGATTCGCACAAGCCGTGATCGATGCCGGCCTCATCTGGGTCGGCCCCAAACCCTCCAGCATCACCGCGATGGGCCTCAAGGACGCCGCCAAGAAGCTGATGCAGGATGCGGGCGTCCCCACCACGCCCGGCTATCTCGGCGAAAATCAGGATCCCGATCTCCTGAAGTTCGAAGCCGACGCGATCGGCTATCCCGTCCTCATCAAGGCGGTCGCGGGCGGCGGCGGCAAGGGCATGCGCCGCGTCGATGCGGCGGCGGACTTCGCCGACGCGCTGCTCTCCTGCAAGCGCGAGGCCGCATCCTCCTTCGGCGACGATCGCGTGCTGATCGAGAAATACATCCTTAGTCCACGCCACATCGAAGTGCAGGTCTTCGGCGACACCCACGGCAACATCGTCCACCTCTTCGAGCGTGACTGCTCGCTCCAGCGCCGCCACCAGAAGGTGATCGAGGAAGCCCCCGCGCCCGGCATGGACGAGGCGACGCGCGAAGCGATCTGCGCCGCCGCGGTCCGCGCCGCGAAAGCCGTGGACTATGTCGGCGCGGGCACCATCGAGTTCATCGCCGATGCCTCGGAGGGTCTCCGCGCCGACCGCATCTGGTTCATGGAAATGAACACGCGCCTCCAGGTCGAGCATCCCGTGACCGAAGAGATCACCGGGCAGGACCTCGTCGAATGGCAGCTCCGTGTCGCCTCGGGCGAGCCGCTGCCGAAGAAGCAGAGCGAACTCAGCATCAACGGCTGGGCGATGGAGGCGCGGCTTTATGCGGAGGATCCATCAAACGAGTTTCTGCCCTCGATTGGCAAGCTTCAGATATTGCCGTTCAATTTCTCTGACGGCTGGCCCCCGGCGGAGGACATTCGCATTGATACCGGCGTCGTCGAAGGATCGGAGGTCAGTCCCTTTTATGACCCGATGATCGCAAAGATTATCTGTCGAGCCTCAACGCGAGATTTGGCGATCGACGGTCTGGCCCAGGCCCTCGACGATATGTCGATATGGCCAGTTCGTACCAATGCTAGCTTTGTCGCCAAGGCGCTGCGCTCCGAACAGTTCCAGGAAGGCACAATCGACACTGGCCTAATCGCAAGAGCCGGTGAGACGTGGACCACGCGTGATCCGGTTTCTCCCGCCCTGCTCCAGAAGGCGGGAGCTATTCTTGCCGGGTATGGCTCCGCATGGCTGACGGCCGAGACACAGCCGAAGTCGCCAACGGTCAACCCGGAGTTCGGCTGGCGCCTCAATGCGCCTGCCAACCAGAATATTGTCCTGAGCGTAAACGCTGAGCGTGTTGAGCTCGATGTAGCGGACGAGCAGCCAACTTATCGCGAAGTGGGAGATTCCCTTTTCACTGGTTCGATGCGAAGTGTGGATGGATCAGAATTGATCCTGACCGAGCGAGGTTCATCGACGTCTGTATCTCTGTATCGGCCCCGAGGAATGACCGGCGGCACCGCAGCCGACGGCGCCATCCTCTCCCCCATGCCCGGCCGCATCATCGCGGTCGATGTCGCGGCTGGCGCCAGCGTTGCCAAGGGCCAGAAGCTCGTCACCTTGGAGGCGATGAAGATGGAACACAGCCTCGTCGCGCCTTTTGACGGCGTCGTCGCCGAACTCAATGCCGAGGCGGGCGGGCAGGTGTCCGAGGGCACGTTGCTGGTGCGGATCGATCAGGCCGGAGACTGATAGCCGAACTACCCCGGCGGAGCGTGCCGGGTTACAAGATGTGCAGCGGGCCTGTCCTACAGGGGGCCGCCGGTGTATGGTGCGTAAGTTACTGATTGATATGGTTTTTCTGTTTTACTGATTTGCTCACATGCGTGAGCTTTGCGAAGATCGGACAGGAGAGGCAGCCATGACGATGCCGGTATTCGACTTCTCGGGAAAGAATGTCTTCGTCTTCGGGGGCACCAGCGGAATCAATCTCGGCATCGCGCACGCCTTTGCGCGTGCCGGGGCGAAGCTGGCGGTGGCCAGCCGCAACCCGGAAAAGGTCGAGGCCGCGCGCGCGGCACTGTCGCACACGCATGACGCGCTCGGCTATGCGCTCGATGTCCGCGAGTTCGACGCGGTTCAGGCCGCGATCGACGATCACAAGGCGAAGCGCGGGCAGATCGATGTGCTGATCTCGGGCGCGGCTGGCAATTTTCCGGCGGCCGCCGCTGCACTCAGCCCCAACGGCTTCAAGGCAGTGATCGACATCGATTGTGTCGGCACCTTCCACGTCATGCGTGCGGCTTATGGCGCACTCGTCAAGCCGGGCGCGGCGGTCATCAACATCTCGGCGCCGCAGGCGTTCATCCCGATGGCATTTCAGGCGCATGTCTGCGCCGCCAAGGCGGGGGTCGACATGATCACCAAGACGCTCGCGATCGAGTGGGGGCCGGAGGGCGTGCGCGTCAATTCGGTCTCACCCGGCCCCATCGAGGGCACCGAGGGAATGGAGCGGCTCGCGCCCACCCCCGAGGCGAAGAAGCGTTCGGCGGAGTCGGTGCCCCTCAAGCGCATGGGCACCGTCGACGATGTCGCTGATGTATGCCTGTTCCTGGCCTCGGATGCGGCGCGCTATGTTTCGGGTGTGGTTATCCCTGCCGACGGCGGCTGGACCGCGGGCAGGGGCTTTGGAGGATTGGGTTGATGGCGGGGAAGTTTTTCGACGAGTGGTGCGTAGGCGACGTCATCAAACACGATCTGCGCCGCACGGTCACCGAGACCGACAACCTGTTTTTCTCGACGATGACGCACAATCCGCAGCCGCTGCACCTCGATGTCGAGGCCGCGAAGGCGAGCGAGTTCGGCCAGATCCTCGTCAACGGCACCTTCACCTTCTCGCTGATGGTCGGCCTATCGGTGGGGGACACAACGCTCGGCACGCTCGTCGCCAATCTGGGCTATGACAAGGTCGTGATGCCCAAGCCCGTCTTCATCGGCGACACGCTGCGCGCCGAGACCGAGATCATGGAATTGCGCGGCAGCCGCTCACGTCCCGATGCGGGCATCGTCACCTTCCGTCATTCGATGATCAACCAGCGCGACGAGGAGGTCTGTTCGTGCCTCCGCATGGCGCTGCTTAAGACGAAGCCCGCATGAAGCTCCGCTCGCTCCTGTTCGTCCCGGGCGATCGTCCCGATCGCATGGAAAAGGCGGCTGCAAGCGGCGCCGACGCATTGATCCTCGATCTCGAGGATGCGGTGGCGTTGACGCAAAAGGACGCGGCGCGCGAGAGCGTTCGTGCCTTCCTCGAAAACACCGCTCGCCCTGACGGGCGCGCTGTGCCGCTCTTCGTCCGTGTCAATCCGCTCGACAGCGGCATGACCGATGACGACTTGGCAGCGGTGCTGCCCGGCAAGCCCGATGGCGTCGTACTTCCCAAGGCGGAGGGACGAGAGTCGCTCAAGGCGCTCGACTCCAAGCTCGACTGGGCGCGGACGAAGGATGTGGTGATCCTTCCCATCGCGACCGAAACGCCCGCGGCGATGTTCCAGCTTGGCACCTATGGCGGCGTCACCAACCGGCTGATCGGGCTGACCTGGGGCGCCGAAGACCTCCCCGCCGCGATCGGCGCCACCGCCGCGCGCGAGGCCGATGGCCGCTATACCGCGCCGATCGAAATGGCGCGTTCGCTCGCGCTTTTCGGTGCGCATGCCGCGGGTGTGCAGGCGATCGAGACGGTCTATCCCGCGTTCAAGGACCTGGACGGCCTTGCTGCCTATGCAGCACGCGGTCGGCGCGACGGCTTCACCGGCATGATGGCAATCCACCCGAGCCAGGTGCCGGTCATCAACGCAGCCTTCACGCCGAGCGAGGCCGAAATCGGGCACGCGCGTGCGATCGTCGCCGCCTTTGCGGCCAACCCTGATGCGGGCGCGCTCTCGCTCGACGGCAAGATGATCGACCGCCCGCATTTGAAACAGGCCGAACGGATTTTGGCGCTTGCCGGCGACCTTGGTTAAGGCTGATGCGGGTGCTTCCACGCCGCCATGCTGAACTCGATTCAGCATCCATGCACGCGATGGTGCCGATCTTGATCCGGCAGTGTTCATGGACCCTGAATCAAGTTCAGGGTGACCTCATGGGCGGTGGGTAACGATCGCGTGAGCCTTCACCTTTCTCTCCCGCTCGCCGGCGCCATGCTCGGCGCGATCTTCGGCAGCTTCATCGCCAACCTCGTTGTCCGCTGGCCGCGCGGCGAGTCGGTGATCGGCGGGCGCTCGCGTTGCGAGGCGTGCGGCAAGGCGCTGGGGACGGCCGAGCTGGTGCCGATCCTCAGCCACCTGATCCAGCGTGGCCGCTGCCGCGCATGCGGCGCCGCGATCGACCGCCGGCATCTCGCGATCGAGATCGGCGCGGCGCTGATCGGGGCGAGCGCGCTGCTTGCCTCGCCCGACCTGCCGGGCATCACCGGCGCGGTCTTCGGCTGGTTCCTGCTCGCGCTCGCCGCGCTGGATGCGGAACATTTCTGGCTGCCCGACCGGCTGACATTGCCGTTGGGCGCGCTGGGCCTCGTCGCGGGAGCCGTCGGGCTCGGCATCCCGCTCACAGACCGGCTGATCGGCGCTGCAGCGGGCTTTGGCGCGCTTGCGCTGATCGCGATCGCCTATCGCGCGCTGCGGGGGAGGGAAGGATTGGGGT
>NZ_JBYSXE010000025.1:0-55227 GCF_058781925.1 Sphingobium sp. FW306-1B-F04DB
ACAGGCCGAAGACAAGACTGCATCCGACCAACGCCAACACTCAAATCAAGCCTTGCAACGCGGGAGCCATCCAGACAAGACATACAGGTCCGCGAAGTTACCGCCGAAAAGCGGAAGTTCGTTCAGAGAGCCTGCTGCTCGCGAGCGAATGTGGCAGATCGCGCGCCGGCTATCCGCAATACAGGGTGATCAGCGGAGGTTGGCCAACAAGACCCGTTTGAACTAAGCGAGTTCGTCGATGGAGCGTGTGGCTGAGGGGTAGCGAGATGACACCATTGCGAACGCTGATATTTCCTCTTTATTGAGACGCGCGCCGACCCGCAGCGGTCGCGAACAGCCCGGCGGGGTCTCGTAGAGCCGGAGGTCTTGCTCGCAGCTGTTCATACAGAGGTGGACGCGTCCGGGCCGGCGGATTCGTCGCGACCGGCAGCGCGACATGACCCCCAGTCCCGGCACCGAACCGGTCAGGCCTGGCCTATGTCGCGCAGCAGGTCGGTGAACCATGGCACCGAGACGTCGAACGCCTTGCCACCCGCGATCCGTTCGAACTCGATCGCCCGGAGCTGGTCACCTCGCTGCTCGTCCTGACCCACCACCCCGGACTCACCCCGCAGCGCCGCGTCCACCGCGTACGTCGTGCAGGTCCGGATCAGCGCAAGGTCGGCGTCGTTCGCTGCGGCGGAGCGCGAGAAATAGCCGCTCTTCTGGACCAGCACCTTGTCGGCGCCGAGCGCGGTGGCGAACTGCCTGGCGAACCACTGGCCCGGGTTGATCTTGTCGAGCTGGACATGGCCGAACGGGTCGCGCGGCACGTCCTCGCCCGCGGCCTCCATCGCTGCGACGATCTCGCTGACTCCGGCGCCCTCGGAGATGAATAGGTTGACGCTGTCCTGCTCGTCCATGATCGTCCGCAGCCGTTCCGCCTCCTCGGCGATGTCGAACGGCCGCTCCGGCACGAAGACGGCGTGGACGTCCCAGCGGGCAGCGGAGTTCTCCAGCCACTCGGCGAACTGCGCGTCCTGCACCCACTTGTGGTGCGCGAGCGCGGTGGCCGCGGTAAGCCACCCGCAGTTGCGCCCCATCACCTCGTGGACGACGAGCATTCGCGGGTTCGTCGAATGCTCGGCGATGACGTTGCGGGCGTACAGGGCGCCTTGCTCGGCGGCGGTCCACGCGCCGAGCGACTGCCGGATCGGCACCACGTCATTGTCGATGGTCTTGGGTAACCCGACCACGGTCAGCTGGTAACCGTTGCTGCGCAGGTACGCCGCGAGGTCGCCGGCGGTGCCGTTGGTGTCGTCGCCGCCGATCGTGTGCAGGACGTCGACACGGTCGCGGCTTAGTTGCTCGGCAGCCACGTGCAGTGGGTCCTGCCCGGGCTGAACGAGACCGCGCCTGACGCAGTCATCGACGTTGGTGAGCTTGACCCGGCTGTTGCCGATCGGGCTGCCCCCGAACGCGTGCAGCCGCCCGGCTGCCGCTCGCACCTCGTCGGTCACCTCCACGGAGTCGCCGGTGAGCAGGCCGGCGTACCCGTTGCGATAGGCGATGATCCTCACGTCCGGCGCGACTTCGGTGTACCGCTCGATCAGGCCGCCGACGGCGGAGGAGAGGCAGGGGGCGAGACCGCCTGCGGTGAGCAGGGCTACGGTGGTGACAGGCATTCACCCACTCTGCCAACTCGTCACCATCGCGGCTAGCCCGATCTTTGCTAATCCACACGAAATGGGGAGGTCGGGAAACTGCGAACCCATTTGAACAGCAAGGATTGGGCGCGCTTCCGTCATGGTAGATCAGCTTTGAAAGCGGCAGCTATCGCCTTAATCTCGGTCGTTCAGCGACAATTTGGACATCCCCAAGAGCGGTCAGTCGTTAATCTTCGTTGTGAATGACAGCTATTGCCTCGACGGCGCCACTTCGCGCGGCGATACGCCGATACAGGGTTGGTCGAGGCGGCAGTTCCTGAAAACTGCCGCCCGCCACATTTATTGGAGGCAAGACTGAAAGTGACTATTGCTTCATCTTTCCGACCGCCTCCTCGGTCGTCCAGAGCCCGTTTGCCATGTAGCGAAAGTTGATGAGCGCTGCATGGTAGCCATCGCCTTCCGGGATCTTGGGCGCCGCCACCGCGTCGCGGACGACTGCCACCTCGAACCCTTCTTCGAGAAATTGCCGAAGATGCGATTCAACGCACATATTGGCGAGCATCCCGGCGAGGACGATCTGCGTCACCCCCTGCTTGCGCAGCTGGAATGTCAGGTCATTGAGCTGGGGCCCATAGAGCTTGTGCGGTGAGGCAATGATCGTTTTGCCGTCCTCGATATACTTCTTGTACTGTGGCAGAAAATCCGCGCCCGAGCCCTCAAATCCCTCCAGCGTGTAAGGGCCCTTCCTGTCGAATACGCCCAGCTCGTGCTGGAAAACTTCCAGCGGCCCCTGCACCTTCCAGCTATGATCCCATTTGTAATAATGGTGCGGAGAGATGGCGACGACCATGCCCGCCTGCTTCGCGGCAGCGAACAGCTGATCGAGATGCGGCACGACCTGATGCTCGGTGACGCTTTCGCTCAGGACCGACCAGGCAGCGCCTTTCGGGCTCATGAAGTCGTTCTGCGGGTCGATGACGACAAGCGCCGCCCGGGAAGGATCAAGCTTCATATTGCCCTTGACCAGACCCGGATTGACGGGATCACTATAGAGATCGGCGACCGGATGCGCGGTGGCCGCGCCGCTGCCGAACGCGAGCAGTGCCACGCCCGCCAGAGTTGCCGCGATTGTCCTGAGACCTGATCTCCGCGCTTTTACCTTGTATCCAGACATTGATTTACCTCCTGCTGTCGGCGGAAGTGCCCGGCGGGGAACGGATCTGCTCCCGCCTCGATATTTTCCGTCAGTTTGTTAGGCTGAGAGAAAATTACCGCAGGGGTGTGATGTCGTGAAGGACGATGATCCCGGGATTTCGGCCATATCGCGTCAGGTGGTTCTGGTCGTCTATCCAGGCTTCGTCCTGCTGGACCTCAGCGGTCCGGTCGAAGCGCTGTCGATAGCCAGCGAGATGTCGGCAGGAGGCTATCTGCTAAAGGTGGCTTCGCTTCGGGGCGGGTTGGTGCGCAGTTCCAGCGGCGTCGAGATTGCCACCGAGCCGCTGCCACTCACGCCGGTCGACACCTTCATTGTCGCGGGTGCGCGGGGGCCGCCTGAGGGGCCTTGGGTGGACGAACTGGCAACGGCGATCCGAGATGTTTCCGGGCGTTCGCGCCGCACCGCTTGCGTCTGCACGGGCGCATTTCTCCTGGCCGAGAGCGGCGTTCTGAGCCGACGCCCGGCTACCACGCACTGGTATTATGCGCCCAAGCTGCAGGCCGAATATCCAACGGTTCGCGTCGACGGGGACCGGCTGTTCACGAGCGATAACGGCGTGTGGACCTCGGCGGGCATGACCGCTGGCATAGACATGACGCTTGCATTGATCGAGGAGGATCTGGGCAAGCAGATTGCCCAGGCTGTCGCGCGCATGCTGGTGGTCTATTATCGGCGCCCGGGCGGCCAGTACCAGTTCTCTTCGCTTGTCGATCTCGATCCGGGCTCCGACAGGATCCGCAAGACGCTGAGCTACGCGCGGGAGAATCTGACGGCGGATCTCTCGGTCGAGCATCTTGCGGATATTTGCGGCCTGAGCGTCAGGCAGTTCGGCCGAGCCTTTGCCGCTGCCACCGGCATGACACCGGCCAAGGCTATCGAACGATTGCGCGTCGAAGCGGCGCGCCCCATGGTGGAAGATGGGCGACAGACATTCGATGAGATCGCGCGCTTCGTCGGCTTCGGCGACCCGGACCGACTGACGCAGAGCTTCCTCCGCGTCACCGGCCATACGCCATCGGAACTGAGGCGTATCTCGCGCCAATCGATATCAGCGAACTCCGCCGGTTGATGGCCGGTTCCGCGCCAATTACGGTCGTTCCGACCCGGAATGCCGGTTCCCGAAACCTTCCATTCGTGCAGTTGCTATCATTGGCAGGACGTCGATCATGGGCCTGTGGGCGGAAAGCTGCGAAAGCTGACACCGATAGAACTAACCCCGCCGACCTTGCAGGCGGCATGCCAGTCGACTGCCGCACCACCGGGTCGCGAAGGCTTCGTCGAACACTGTTCATCGTCCGCCGGGGTAACGCGAGCCATGATAAGCGCCCAACCATTGGTTGTGTGCTATCCTATGCGGGCGCCGCTGCTGCCTCCCCATCGCCAGTGATCGGCGACAGGCGCGGGCTCAGCAGGTGGATGGCGAGTACCGCCAAGAAATAGACGGTTGTGCAGACGGCGAAGATGATGGTGTAGTTGCCGCCGGTCGCATCGAGCACGAGCCCGGTCGATTTCGCCATGATCATGCCGCCGATACCCCCCGCAAAGCCGCCCAGCCCGATCACCGAGCCCACCGCGCGCTTGGGGAACATGTCGGGCGGGAGCGACAACAGGTTCGATGAAAAGGCCTGGTGCCCCGCGAGCGCGATGCCGATCAGGAAAACCGCGAGCCACATATTGTCGAGCCCGGTGACAAAGAGAAGAGGCAGCACGCAGCAGCCCGCGGCCAGCATCGTGACCTTGCGCGCGAAATTCGGCGTATGCCCTTTCTGGATCAACTTTGAGGACAGCCAGCCGCCCGCGATGCTGCCGACATCGGAGAGCAGGTACATGATGATCATCGGCAGCAGCACGACCTTCAGGTCAACGTCGTAGGTGCTGCTGAAATATTTGGGCAACCAGAAGAGCATCAGGAACCAGACCGGGTCGGTCAGGAATTTGGCGATGGCGAAAGCCCAGGCCTCGCGCTTGGTGACAATCCTGCCCCAGCCGATGCGCTCGACCTTTTCGGGCGGATCATGCTCGATCCAGGCGAGTTCGCCCTCGCTGACCTTCGGGCTTTGACCGGGGTTACTGTAGAACCAGACCCAGAGCAGTAGCAAGGCGACGCCGAAGAGGCCCGAGTAAAAGAAGGTTTCGCGCCAGTCGAAACCCATCCACGTCATGAACAGCCAGATCATCGGCGCGGTGAGGATCACACCGATCGTCGTCGCGCTGTTGACCCAGCCGATGGCATAGGCGCGTTCCTTTTGCGGGAACCATTCGCTGCTCGCACGTACGATCGAGGGGAAATGCCCCGCCTCGCCCAGACCGAGCAAGACGCGCGCCGCCATGAAGGAC
Organism: Sphingobium sp. FW306-1B-F04DB; assembly: GCF_058781925.1. NCBI lineage: Bacteria > Pseudomonadati > Pseudomonadota > Alphaproteobacteria > Sphingomonadales > Sphingobiaceae > Sphingobium > Sphingobium sp. FW306-1B-F04DB. The sequence goes on from NZ_JBYSXE010000025.1 coordinate 5,200, forward strand.
ATGACCGACGAGGCGAAGCCGTGCGCGACGTGGCCGATCGTCCAGATCGAAATCGCGATCGCATAGCCGATTTTCGGACCGAAGCGGTCGATCAGCCAGCCCATGATGAGGAAGCCGAAGGCATAGGCCGCCTGAAAGGCGGTTACGATGTTGCCATAGTCATTCTCGCTCCACCCCAGCTCGTCTCCGAGCACGGGCGCGAGCAGACCGAGCATGGTGCGGTCGATATAGTTGACCGTCGTCGCCGCAAAGAGCAGCGCGACGATCATCCAGCGATGGCGCCCCGCGCTGGACACAGGCGTCGCTACGCCCCCGCTTGCAATTGCCTGTGCCATAGTCCCCTCCTCCCGGTCGGTCTCAGTCGCGTGCGATAGTGCAGCAGACCCGGATATTTCCGTCAAACACGGCTTCGGCGCGTTGGCCGGGCCCGATTTCGTGCACGCCGGTGATCGCTCCCGCGGAGACCCAGGTGCCCGCATCGATCGGGATACCGCGCGCGCGCAGTGCGCCGATCAGGAACAGCGCCGATCCAAAGGGTCCATCGAGCATCGTTTCCATCGTCGCGGACGCGATGGTCTCGCCGTTGATCCCGAAGGCGACGGGTAAGCGGATAAGGTCGCGCTGTCGCCAGTCGGCGATCGGCGGGCCGAGGACCAGCCCCTTGTTGTTGCCATAGTCCGACGCGGTGACCGCGGGGCCGTTGCGATTGATATCGGGAAAGGGCGAACTCGCAATCTCGATGCCCGTGCGCACCTCGGTGATGCAATCGCGCACCGTGTCGATGTCATGGTCGCGATCGCCAATATCACCAAGCCGCAGAAGGATTTCGGCCTCGGCTGCCGCAAAGCCCCGGGAATAGACGGGCATCACGGGCGATCCGCCCGCCGCGGCGTCGATAATCTCATCGGCGAAGATCGGCCCTGCCAGGCGATTGCCGCCATAGCGCTCAACCAGTTCGGGCGCGATACGGCCGACCTTCCAGCCGCCGATGCGCCGGCCGTCGAGCGCGATCGCGGTGTCCTGGATCGCATAGGCTTCCGCCATCGTATCCGGCACCCTACCCGGATAGGCGGTAAGCGGTGTCTTTTCTGCGCGCGCGGCGAGAAATGCTCTCGCCACATTTTCGCGGTCGCTGCTGGACTGCATGCTTGTTACTTCCCCTTGCGCGCATGGCGTCAGATGATGGTGGGACCTCACCGGCGACGATGCGCCAGCTGATATTCGTAGAGCGATGGCGCGGCATCGATCGCCTGGCCCGACGCCTCGAGATAGGGCGCGGGGTTGTAGCGGACCTCGATCCCGCGATTGGCGTGCAGGCCGACGATGCGTTCGCCGGGGCCTTCAAGCCCGCTGCTGATCACGAGCGCAGCGTCGGCAGGGACGCTATCGGGGACGATCAGCCGGGCGTTCCACAGCGTGTTGTAGAGGCCATGGCCGGGCTTCCAGTATGGCGCGCCGCCCCCGACCCATAGCTGATATTGCCAGATGCCGTTTGTCTGGACGGGGGCGATCCGCATCGTGATCTGGTCGAACAGATTCTGGTGGTTCGACCCGCTGTGCTGGTCGATGATGGCGTCCTTCTCGACCTCGGCGCGCAGGAAAACCGAGCGCGTCGAGCGCGTATTGACGCTGAGCGGGTGGATGACGGGATTTTCGACCTTCAGGTCGCTGACGAGCACATTGTGGACCGCGCCGACATGGACCGAATAATGCGCCTTGCGGCTGCCCGTCGTTTTCACGTCGGCGATGGTCAGGCTGGCGGCATTGTCGGTCAGGATGCCGCTGTCGGACTGGTCGATGGTCAGGTTGCGGACCCAGCCGTCGAAGACACCGGTCATGTAGATGCCGTTATAGCCCTGCTCCAGATGGTGGCCGAAGGCGGGCGCATCGGGGAACTGGAAGCGCAGATTCTGGATGCCGACATTGGTCAGGTGCGCCCAGCGTGCGAGCACCGCGGGCTGGGCGGCGCGGACATCATGAAGCAGCGGATCGCCCAGCGTCACCGTCTTGCCACGGATCGCCGCCACGCGCGTCGCCTGCACCACCACCGGCCGGTTGGGAGAGGTCCAGTGGTGCGACCCGATCGGCAGCGCGGTGTCGCCATAGAGCGACTTCAATATCCTGCTCCTGGGACCGTCGACCGAAAACCATTGCAGTTGGACCACGTCGCCGACCTTCAGCTTCGAGGCGTCATCGACAGCAAGTGTGCGGCCGAACTGCTTGCCCCAAATGCCCTTGGCGAGGACCGGATCGCGCACGTCCCTGGTGCCATCATAGGACACGGGGCGGGTGCTTTTCGGCCCGACGAAGATCATCCCGCCGGCCCAGCTATATTCGGTGAAGAGGTAGTCGATGTTATGCTCGGGCTCGACCTGGTACTTCTTCTCGCGCACCAGATATTCGCGCAGCTCGTCATAATCGTGGCTCTTGTCGATGATCTTGAGCGGGCGCGGAAAATACAGTTCGCTGCCGCCCGCGCCATCGCCCGCACCATCGAGGGTGATGTCGCTGCGGGTGATGCGCAGCACCTCGGTGATCTGCGTGCGACCGACGGGGAAACGCAGCGTGACCCTGCCCTTGACCGCGTTGGCAGCCGACAGCGCCCGCAGCACCGCCTTGGTGTCGTCGAGCCCGTCATCGGGGACGACGCCATGATCGACGACGTTGATGACCGTTCCCGTATCCGACGGAAGCGGCGCAATGCCGAAGCCGTATCCGGCATAGGAGAAGTCGGGCAGCGGATTTGCCGCCATCGTCGCGCGATCGGAGAGGATCTTCGGTTTTGTGGATTGGGCGTGCACCGGAAGCGCCAGCGCCGCGCCGAGAACCAGTCCCAGCGAAGCACGTACAGACCGCAGCTTCCGGTTACGCCTCATCATACCACTCCACTCCTTCGCCGTCGGACCGACAGCATCACGCAGCGTGCACCGGCAAACAATTTTCATGCTTTCCGGATATCAGGACATGGCGGAGCAACGATGGCCCCGCCATGCCCCAGGTCAGAACTTGGCGCTCAGACCCACCGAGAAGCGCCGCTCGGACAGCGCGTAGCTGTTGAGCGCAATCGGGTTGACGCTGTATTCCTCGGTCGCCGACTTCTTGGGCATCAGGTTCTGCGCCTGCAGCGATAGCGTGAAATTCTTGGTGATGTCGAAGCCGAGCTGGGCGTCGAGCTGCGAACGCGAACCGATGAAGCTCGGCCGGCCTTCGGAAAATTCGAATACCGCCTCGTCGCGATAGTTATAGGCGATACGCGCCGAGACGGGGCCCTTTTCGTAAAGGCCGATCAGGTTGTAGCTGTTCTTGGACACCGCCACGAGCGGGAAGCCCGCATTATCCTCCGAGTCCGAATAGGTATAGTTGGCGATAATGCCGAACCCATCGAGCGGCGAGGGCAGGAAATCCATGAACTGCTGGACGCCGATCTCGAAGCCCTTGATCTTTGCGCTCGCCAGGTTTTCGGGGCGCGAGAAGACCAGTTCGCGGCCCTGCGGGTCGAGATCGGTATCGATCCCCGTCGTGACGAAGCTCGCGATGAAGTCCTGCACGTCCTTGTAGAAGACCGCGCCCGAGATCAGCGAGCTCTTGCCGTGATAATATTCGAAGCTGATATCGGCCTGGGTCGACATCGGCGGCTTGAGGTTGGCGTTGCCGCCAGTCACCGAGAGGTTGGTCGCGTTGAAGAAGGTCGACGGCGCGAGGTCGGCGATCGACGCGCGCTGCATCGTCTGCGACCCCGAAACGCGGATCAGGAAATCGTCGGTGACGTTGAACGCGATGTTCGCGCTCGGCAGCACCTTGGTATAGCGATTCTTGTCGGTGACCAACGTGCTGGTGGTGCCGACGTTCAGGAAGGTGTCGACTGACAGACGTGTGCTGGCGATGCGCGCCCCGGCGTTGGCGCGGAACGGGATGCCCGCGATTTCGCCCTCGCCCGCCACCATCAGATAGCCCGCGATCGTCTTTTCGCTGAAGTCATAGTCGCGCTGCGAGTTGGGAAGCAGCGTCGACTTGTCGCTCAAATTGGGGTTGGGCTGCGCCTGCTGCGCGCGGTTGAACACATAGTCGAAAGTCGGCGCGGTGCTCAGGAAGCTGCGCGGGAAGCTGCCCGGAATATCGGGCATGAAGTTTCCATCGATCAGCTTGAGGAACGGCTCGATCTCGGTGCGCGTCGGTGTCACCTGGCTGCGATAGGCGTTTGAGCGCGCGTGCAGGTCGGTATAGCGCACGCCAGCCGAGACGGTGACGCCAGCGTCGGTTTCGTAGCTGACGTCGAGCTTGCCCGTCCATTCCTCGAGCAGGCCGATCAGCCGGTTGCTGCGCACGCCGTTGGTTGCGGGATTGTAGGACGCGTAATTGGTCGGATTGAATGTCCCGCCCAGCGTCAGCGACGGGATCGTATTGTCGCGGAAGTCGAACGCGCCCGGCACCGCCGCCGTTGCCTGCAGCGTGATGATCTGGATCGTCTGGTCGATCGTGCCCTTGCTGTAATAGCCGTCGGCCGCAATCGTCAGGCCATCGCTCTGATATTTGCCGTTGAGACCGTAGAGATAGCTCTTGGTCGGCTCGTTGCGGATCTGCCCCGCGGTTGTGACGGTGCCGTTGGCGTTGCCCGCGATCACCATGCCGTCCTCGACCACCGCGTTGGTGACCGGATTGGCTCCGGTCGGCAGGCGGAACGAGAAGAAGTCCTGATGGCGCCCGGTGGTCAGCTTCGAATAGAGCGCATCCGCGGTCACGGTGAATTCGGGCGTGACCTCGAACTGGATCGCACCGTTGAGCCCGAGGCGCGAACGATCGACGACGAAATTTTCATATTGCAGCAGCGCGGGCGTCGGGCGGACGACCGGACCCGTCGGCGTCGTGTAGGTGCGGTTGAGGAAGTTGTTGCGCTCGAACGCCTGGGTGGTCGAGGTGCGCTTCTGGTACTCGCCGGCGAGCATGATGCCGATGCGTCCATCAGCGAATTTTGTGGTCGCGAAACCGGTGATCGCAGGTTCGAACTTGTCGGAATTTTCCGAATAGACGCCCTGTGCACGCAGCGAGATCGTCGGCTCCTTGAAGTTCAGCGGCTTGGGTGTGACAAGGTTGACCGTGCCTCCGAGGCCGCCTTCGGCCTGGCTGGCGAGCGGTGACTTTTGCACTTCGAGGCGGCCGAACAGGCTGGACGGCACCGAATCGAGGCCCGATGAGCGGCCGAGCTGGTCATTTTCCGGCGGCGACAGGCGCGCCGACCAGCCCAGCAACGTGCGCCCGTCGACCTCGACGCGGACCTGCTGCAGGCCGCGCACCGACACCGACTGGCCTTCGCCGAACACGCGAGTGATCTGAACGCCGGTGACTCGCTGGAGCGCCTCGGCGACGTTGGAATCGGGCAGTTTGCCGACGTCCTCGGCGGTGATGACGTCCATCACCTGCGGCGCTTCACGCTTGATGTCCGCCGCCTGTTCCAGCGATGCGCGAATGCCGGTGACGATGATCTCGTCCTCCGGCGGCACCGCGCTTCCGGCGGCGTCCTGCGCGAAAGCCGGCGTCATGGCCAGCGCGGCAAACGACACACCGCCCGCCAGCCTTGCCAAGATATACGCACCCCGTGTTGCCCGATTGGCCATCCTGATCCTCCCGTTTTTCGACGCCTTCCCGATGGACACAGGAAGCGGCGCCGCCCTTTTCTTGTGACAAACTGAGCGCGCCCGCCGTTCGCCCTTCTGTTTTGCCGAGGATGCAGGAGGTCGTCGTCTAAGCGACCTCAAAGCCCCTCTCCCTTATTCTTATGTCCCGGCTTAGGTAACCGGTGTCAGTCATGATCACGCCTCACCAAGAGGCTGTCAAGGAAAAATTGTATGACAACTATGGTACCGCTAGCAGCTCGGCACCGCGCGGGAATCGACGCGAAAATCGGCAATGCGTGAGGGGTTCATGGCAGCCAGAGAAGCGGTTGCCGCACGGGAAAGTTGCGCACGACTTCGCCTGTCACGGGATCCGGGTCGAGCCCCCGCCACAATGCGAGCCAATCGCCGCGGCCGAGCGCAAGCCCGCCGAACAAGAGGCTGGGCTGGCGGACGGGAAAGCCATCGAAATACTCGATGTCGGGCGCGAAGGGCCAGCTCGCCTTGTCGGCGACATAGGGCGCCATGAACGCAATGGCCTTGGCGATCGAGCGGCCGTCAGTGCTCTGCCAGGCGATCAGCTCGCCCGACGCGTCGGACAGCAGCCAGGCCGCGGCTGCAAGCACGTCGATGTTGAAGAGCGAATAGGCATAGGGCTTGGTGCGCACGAGTTCGAGTGGCTGCCGGCCATCGCGTTCGATCTGCGTCGGGATGAGCACCCGCTTCAGCCGCGTGCGCGCGTCGTCCAGCGCTTGCTTGTTGCCGAGTAGGGCGGCGAAGGCGGCCACCTGAAGTAGCCAGCAGCTGCCGTGATTGTTCCTTTCCTCGCGTTCCTCGATGCCGAAGGGCGACGTGGTCAGCCAGTCGAGATAGCGCGTAAACCAAGCCTCGATCCCCGGCCGGATGCGCGCATAGCCCGGCGCATCGCGCTCCGCGAACAGCGTGGCGGCGCGCGCGACTTCGACGATCTGGAGCGTGTCGATCACGCCGATCGCACGGCCGGTGTTCACCCCGATGATTGCCTGCGCATGATCGAGACTGGGGCTCATCCGCGTCGCGGGATCGACGAACCAGGCGTTCAGGTGGCACATCGCCGCCTCGGCGAAGCGCGAATCGCGGGTCAGGCTCCACGCGGCCGCGAGCATCGGAACGTCGCGGCCGAAGGCGATCAGCGCATCGCGGTGCCCGTCGAACTTGTCGGGGTTCGAACGGCCGTCGCGGCGGATATAGGGGCCAGCGGGATGGGCGGGGTCGGGCCACCAGTAATCGCCCTCGGAATAATAATCCTGCGAGCCCGCGGGGCTGCGCGGCGCGGGTATGGCGGCGATGGTGCGCGGTGGCTTGCCCAGCAGGAGGGTAGCACGTGGCAACACGCGGCGGCGTTCGATCGCGCGGATGTCCAGCCCCACGGATCGGGTCAGCGCGGCGGCGGGCGCTGCCAGCAGCGCGGCGAGGATCAGTGCACGGCGTGCGATCATCGTCATTTCCCGGTTGCACGATAGCGCAGCACGAGATCGCCGCTCGCGCTGCGCGGATAGGCACCCGGGCCCCAGGCGATATCGGCGCGGGTCAGCAGCGCTTCGAGGCCCTCGGTGGGCCAGCGGATTTCCTTGTATGGCCAGGCGGCAGCGCGCCCGCGATACGCGGCGACATAGTCGGTCGCCTTGCGCAAGGACCCGCTGGAGCGCCCCTGATGGCGATACAGGTCGACCCCAAGGCACGCAGCGCTGTCCGCGACATGATAGGCGGCGGTCAGCGCGTAGAGCGAATAATGGAAGCTGCGCGTGCGCATGAGCTCTTCGGGCAGCGCGCCCGAAGGTGCGATCTGCCGCTCGATCCGCGCCTCGGGAAAGGCCGCGACGACCGCGCGGGCGATATCCGGCCGGCGCGCAAACAGCGCGAAACGCGCGATCTGGGCGTCATACCACAGGCCGTGATTATTGTCGGCCTTGGCTTCCGCGCGTCCATTGGCGCTGTCGAGCATCCAGTCGAGATAGCGCGAGAACCAGTTTTCGAGCGCCGCCATTTCGGCGGGCGCCAGCGCCGCCGATGGACCGATCAGCCCCACCGCATCGATCACGCTGATGAAGCTGCTGGTTTCCAGCACGCCTTCGGGCCGGCCGCTGGATCGGCCCGGCACCGCCTGCGCATAGGTCATGTTGGGGTTCATCGCGGTCGCGGGATCGAGGAACCAGGTGCGGATGACAGCCGCGGCGCCGGCAGCATACCGGGCTTCGCCGCTGTAATAATAGGCGAGCGCCAGCGCATCGGCGTCGTTCGCCATGCTGCCGAGCGCGCTCCGGTCGAAACGGTCGGTTGCGCGGTCGGGATTCACCTGACCATCGCGGCGTATATAGGGCCCGTCGGGATTGGCGGGATCGGGCCACCAATAGGGGGCGATGCTGACATAATCGTGGCGGTCGCCCGAAATGGGAACGGTGCGCTTGGCCACCACCGAGCCGGGCTTGCGCGCCAGCGCCGCGTCCGCGCGGTCGAGGAAAGCGCGATAGGCTCCGGCAATTCGGGCGTCATGGGGCAGCGCCGCCTTGATCGCGACCAGATCCGTGGGACGCAGCGTGAAGGTGCGGCGGCCGGCGAAAGTCGCGGAATAACCCGCGCTGCCCTGACAGGTGGGACGGGCGGGCGCGGAGAAAGCCGCCGCCGCAACGGGGAGTGGCGCGACGACGGTCAAGGCCAGCGAAAGTACGGCGCGCATGCTCCGCATCACGTAGCGACCCGAGACCCGCAGGAGTCCAGCGCGCCGTCGCGCGACAGGTCGCGCAAGTTGCAGATGTAATACAACTTCAAATATGTAGTACAACTCTGGCAGGACGAGTCAATCGCTCGTGCCCTTGACCGGGCGGGCGGGACGCGATGGCGGCGTGGCCCGAAGCTCATCTAGCGGCCCGCGCGCCTTTTTGAGAGATCGTACATGGCGGTTCCTGCGAGCAGGAAGGCGCCGCTCCCGTAGAACTGCGTTTCCTTTGGGGAGACGCTGTCGGGCCGGTCGCCGACCTGCTGGACCCAGCCGAGCATCCCGTCAGGCTGGACGGCGCGGAGCAGCGCATGCCAGCCGCGGATTGCAGCGGGCTCATAGGTCGCGCGGTCGAGGCGTCCGGTATCGACGCCCCAGGCAAAGGCATAGGTGAAGAAGGCGGTGCCGCTCGATTCGGGCGGCGTGCCGGGATCATTATCGAGCAGCGAGGCGGGCCAATAGCCGTCCGCCTTTTGCAGTGTCACCAGCTTCGCCGCCATGTCGCGGAACAGCGTTTCGTAATAGGGGCGGTGCGGGTCGTCGCGATCGAGCACCTGCAGCACGCGCACCAGACCGGCCATCACCCAGCCATTGCCTCGGCTCCAGAACAGCTTGCGCCCCTTGGCATCGCGCATGTCGAAGAAGCGGCTGTCGCGGAAATAGAGATTTTCGGACGGGTCAAAGAGATAGTCGGTCGTTGCCTTCCACTCGGCGTGCACGAATTCGGCGTAGCGCTTGTCGCCGGTCGCCTCGCCAATGCGCAACATCGTTGACGGCGCCATGAACAGCGCGTCGCACCAGCACCAGCGTTCGGTGCACAGCGAATAGCCGCCGCCCGGCTGGGTCGGGACAAACTCGAGGCTGTTCGTGCGCCGATTGGTCAGCACATTGTCGAAATAGGTGCGCGCCGGGCCGAGCGCCTCAGTGCCGCCGCCGTTGCGCGCCGCCCATTCCCACGCCTGCGCGATCAACTGGTCGTCGGCGTGGAAGGGCAGGTCGCCGAGCTTCCATTCCATATCGCGCCCCAGCTTGAGCAGCGGCGCGGCATAGCGCCGGTCGCGACTGGCGAGTTCGGTCAGCGCAACCCAGAAGGTCGCCTGCTGCCAGTCGCGCGGGTTCTGGACGCTCTTGCGCGCAGCGGGCATCGTCGCCCAGTTGGTGCGGTTGGCGAGCTGCCAGTCGGCGACGCGGCGCGTTTGGGCGAGGACCACGGCCGGGCGGGGCATCGCGGGTTCGGCCGCCACGACCGCGGCCGCCACGCCGTCAACCTGCGCGTCCGCCGGAACCATAGATGTCGCCAGAATCATAGCGCCTGCCAGCGCGCCCCAACCGCTCAGCCTCATCTCACCCTCCCTTTATATTGTCGGACTTTTGCCCCTGACACCGGTAACATAACTCTTTCCTTTTTGCGCAGGCGCGTCAATAAGGTTGTCACACAACTTGCGGGCGTGCGCAAAGGGGATGGAATGCCGAAGATCGTGTCAGTCCGGGTGATCGTGACCAGTCCGGGCCGGAATTTCGTGACGCTCAAGATCGAATGCGACGATGGCACCACTGGCGTCGGCGACGCGACGCTGAATGGCCGAGAGCTTTCGGTCGCCAGCTACCTCGCCGACCATGTCCTCCCCTGCCTTATCGGGCGTGACGCGCACCGGATCGAGGATATCTGGCAGTATCTCTACAAGGGCGCCTACTGGCGGCGCGGCCCCGTGACGATGACCGCCATCGCAGCGGTCGACATGGCGCTATGGGACATCAAGGGGAAAGTAGCCGGCCTGCCGGTCTATCAGCTGCTCGGCGGCGCCTCGCGTGAGGGGTGCATGGTCTATGGTCATGCCAATGGCGCAACGATCGCCGACACGATCGAGGCAGCGCTCGATTATCAGCGCCAGGGCTACAGGGCGATCCGGCTGCAGTGCGGTGTGCCCGGCATGGCGTCGACCTATGGCGTGTCGAAAGACCGCTATTTCTACGAACCCGCCGATGCCGACCTGCCGACCGAGAATATCTGGTCGACGAGCAAATATCTGCGCGTCGTGCCCGAATTGTTCGCCGCGGCGCGCGAGGCGCTGGGCTGGGATGTCCACCTGCTCCACGACGTCCATCACCGCCTGACGCCGATCGAGGCGGCACGGCTGGGCAAGGATCTCGAACCCTACCGGCCCTTCTGGATCGAGGATGCGACCCCCGCCGAGGACCAAGAGGCCTTCCGCCTCATCCGCCAGCATACGACGACGCCGCTCGCAGTGGGCGAGATTTTCAGCTCGATATGGGATTGCAAGGCACTGATCGAGAACCAGCTGATCGATTATATCCGCGCCACCGTGCTGCATGCGGGCGGGATCACGCATATGCGCCAGATCGCTGCGCTCGCCGATCTGTACCAGGTCCGCACGGGCTGCCACGGCGCCACCGACCTGTCGCCGGTGACGATGGCGGCGGCGCTGCATCTGGGGCTGGCCATCCCCAATTTCGGCATCCAGGAATATATGCGCCATACGCCCGAAACGGACGCGGTCTTCCCGCACGCCTATCGCTTTGCCGAAGGGATGTTGCATCCGGGCGACGCGCCGGGGCTGGGTGTCGATATCGACGAGGCGCTCGCCGAAACCCACCCCTATCAGCGCGCGTACCTGCCGGTGAACCGGCTGGAGGACGGGACGATGTGGAGCTGGTGATGCGTACTGTGCTGCTTGTTGCGGCATTACTGACCGCCCCCGCCGCCGCGCAGGAGAAGCAGCCGCTGCGTCCCGCGACAGCGGAGGAGCAGAGCGCGCGAGCCGCCGTGGTCGTGGCCGATTATCGCTATGACGACCTCCTCTGGGAGAATGACCGCATCGCGTACCGCATCTATGGCCGCGCGCTCGAAAAGGCTGAGCCGCCTTCCTCTTCGGGCATCGACGCGTGGGGCAAGCGCGTGCGCTGGCCCTATATGGACCGGCAACTCAGGACCGGCGACCAGCACAGCGACCAAGGCGAGGGGCTCGATTTCTACAATGTCGGCACCGGGCGTGGCGTCGGCGGGCTCGGCATCTGGTACGACAACAAGCTGTGGACCTCGCGCAACTATGTCCGTCCCCGCATCCTGACCGCCGGACCTGCCATCGCCGACTTCAGCGTCGATTACGATCCCTGGCCCGTCGACACCGCGCGAACGGTGCGCGAGACGCGGCGCTTCACCCTGCCCGCCGGCACCAATTTCACCCGCATGACCTCGACGATCAGCGCAAGCTCGAGCGGCGAGATGATCGTCGGCATCGGCATTTCAAAGCGGCCGATCGGCGGCGGCAAGCTGGGAGAAATCAGGAAGGACGACACCGGCGCGCGGATGAGCTGGTGGGGGCCCTCCGACGGCAACAAGGGCCGCATGGCCGCGGCGATCATCGTCGATCCGCGCGCCTTTGCGGGCTTCACCGAAGATGCCGACAATTATCTGATCCTCGTGCGCGCCGAGCCGGGCCGGCCCTTCGTCTATTACAGCGGCGCGGCGTGGGACCGCGGCGGTGACTTTGCGACGCGCGAGGAGTGGAACAGCTATGTCGACGCCCAGCGGCCCGACTTCCGGCCCTAGCCAGTATCCCGGCGCGATGGTAACGCTACATCCATGGCGGTAACCAAGGCGGCGTCGCTGGCCGATGATCTGGTCCAGCGCTTCGAGGAACAGATCGAATCTGGGGAAATGTCCCCTGGCTCCCGCTTTCCCACCGAGAAGGCGATCACCGAAGCCTTTGGCGTCAGCCGCACTGTCGTGCGCGAAGCCTATTCGCGGCTCGCGGCGCGCGGCCTGCTGGAGTCGCGGCGCGGCTCGGGCGCCTATGTGCCCGATGGCGCACAATATCGCGCCTTTCAGGTGACGGCCGACGAGATCGGCGAAATCGACGACGTGCTCAAACTGCTCGAGATGCGCATGGGCTTCGAGGCCGAAATGGCCGACCTCGCCGCCCGGCGCCGGAGCAAAAAGAACCTGGCCGAGCTTCGGCGCACGCTGGCGGCGATGGAGGCCAGCACCGATGTGGATGCGTCGGTTTCCGCCGATGCCGCGTTTCACGCAGCCATCGCTCGCTGCACGGGCAATCCCTATTTCGTGCGCTTCACCCAGTTTCTGGGTGTGCGGCTGGTCCCGTCGCGGCGGCTCTACCTTCAGGGCAGCGATGAGCACCACCACCAGCAATATGCGCACATCATCAACTGCGACCATCAGGCGATTTATGCCGCGATCGAAGCAGGTAACCCGGCAGCCGCGCGCCGCGCCGCGCGCCGCCACATGCAGAAGTCGATTGCGCGCTATCGTGCCATGCAGATTGCCGTGCCCGCGGATCCGCCATGCCGCATACAGGCATAAAATGGTTAGCCGCGGCAGCTGCACGCCGATTTTCGGAGGAGGTCAACCGACGATCCATCGCATTGAAGCCTAATGGCATCATATGCTTGGCCGGCGTTGGACGCAGCAATATTGCCCCGTGATTGCCCGGCCATGCAACCGAGTTCAGGCGCTTGGCGCCGATAGCGGCACAATGCTTGGAAACGCTGACAAATTTCAACGGACGCCGCTCACGTAAGCATCTGAAAATACAAACATATTTCGGAACTGAGCGGAGGCCCGTTTTCAGCAGTAACCGCTCATTTGGGGTCATATTTCAATTAGAACCGCTCATCGCTCTAAGCGATGAGTGACAAAAGCGGCCATCTTCCTGTGCCTGCTGGAAGAGAAATACGGGCTCAAGGACGCGCGGATCATCCGCGGGACAAGGCTGCGAAAGGTCGAGCGTCATTTCTGGGTGGAGGTCTGCGGCCTTTTGTACGACCTGACCGCTCATCAATTCTCGCGAAGCAGGCCGATCATCGGCGTCGAGCACCATTCCTTCTTCGCGTCCTTCCCTGTGAGAGACCAGGTGGTCGAGTGGGACTTTGTCGACCGCAACAAGGTGCTCCGCCTGTACAGGCGGGGTTTCATTCCTTTCTGAGGCGCATTGCATGAGCTTTCTATTCTCAAGCCTTGAAGGTCTGTTGTCGTGATGACAGATGCACTGACACCGGATGAGCTCGGCGAAGCGGGCGAGAGTCTGTTCCGCACGCTCTGCGCGCAGGCGCGCCTAGTTTGCAACAAGAGCGACCGGGACCGGACCGGCTGGGATTGTCCCAACCGTCCGTCCACGCGACCCTTCTCATGGAGCGCGATCGGATAGGGATTAGCCGTCCGCGGCCCATGCATGGCGTCGCCCGTGCGTCCGCTTAAGCCTCTGAGCGTCCGAAACCTGCCAGTCAGCTAACGGCCAATGCGCGTTGCTACACGTTGCCAGCCCTTGGCCCCAACGCCTCCAGAATCCGGCATTCTGAAACTGTCCCGCCCTCGCATGCGCAATGAGCGCACTGAGCTCGCGCCGCAACGCCATCAGATCGGCGAGCTTGTGGTCGATCTCAGCCAGATGCTCCTTCGCAAGGGCGTCGACCGACTTGCAATCGCGCTGGCCCTCACCGGCGAGGTCGAGCAACGCGCGTACCTGATCGATCGAGAAGCCGAGGTCTCGCGCCCGGCGAATGAAGCTGAGAATCTGCAGACCGCATCCGCGCGCCTGTCGATCGTCATCCCGATCGTGTACATCGCGATCTTCGGCATCCTCTTCATGGCGCTTGGCGGCGCCAGGCAGGCGATCGCGGTCTATTCGGCGATTCCTTTGGGGCTGGCGGGCGGCGTCTTCGCGCTGGCGCTAACGGGCCTGCCTTTCTCGATCTCGGCAGCGGTCGGCTTCATCGCCTTGTCCGGCGTCACCGTTCTCAATGGCCTCGTCGTCATGACGAGCATCGACCAGCGGATCGATGCGGGCGTGCCCGTCGACCAGACGGTGGCCGAAGGACGCTCGAACGCGTGCGCGCGGTGCTGATGACGGGCATCGTGCCCGCGATCGGCTTCGTGCCGATGGCTCTCGCCACCGGCACCGGCGCGGAGGTGCAGAAGTCGCTTGCGATCGTGGTGATCGGCGGGCTCATTACCTCAACGTTGCTCACGCTCTTTGTCCTGCCAGCAATCAGCCACCTGCTGCTCAAGGGGAGGCACATGATCCATCATGCAGGCGACTATACCGATGTCGACCTACTGGGCTCTCCCCTTCCAGCGGCCTAACTGAACAAGTAGGAAGCTCGGCCAGCTCGCTTGCCGTCCCCGCCCAACATCCAACGCCCCGTGGTCAGGGCCATGGTCCGGCCACAGAGGCGTACCATCAGTTGGGAGTCGGCTCCTCAGCGTTCCGCTAGCTCGTCGATGATCGGACATTCCGGCCGAGAATCGCCGTGGCATCGCTCGGCCAGATCCATAAGCGTCCGCCGCAAAGCGTCGAGCGCTTCGGACTTTCGCTTGAGCTCATCCGCACGGGCGAGCGCGATGCGCTTCACCTCGCTGCTCGTTCGCCCGCAATCAGACCATAGATCCAGCAGAGCGCGGATCTCCTCGATCGGAAAACCCAGATCACGGGCATTGGCGATGAAGCGCAGCCGGTGCACGTCTGCGTCCGAATAGTCGCGATAGCTGCTGTCGCGGCGGGGCGGTGCCGGGATGAGACCGATCTTCTCGTAATGCCGGATCATCCGCTGCGAGACGCCGCTCGCCTCCGACGCCGCCCCGATGTTCACAAGGACGCCCGATTGAGTCGCAGCGCGTTGGCGACGACGCTCACCGAAGAAAGCGCCATCGCCGCCGCGGCGATGATCGGTGAAAGCAGGATGCCGAAGAATGGATAGAGCAATCCGGCGGCGATCGGCACACCCGCAGCATTGTAGACGAACGCGAAGAAGAGGTTCTGGCGGATATTCGACATCGTCGCCTCACTGAGCTTTCGGGCGCGAGCGATTCCGTTCAGATCGCCTTTAAGCAGGGTGACGCCGGCGCTCTCGATCGCGACATCTGTACCCGAGCCCATGGCGATCCCGACGTCCGCCGCCGCCAGCGCCGGCGCGTCGTTGACGCCGTCGCCCGCCATCGCCACCACGCGCCCATCGGCTTTCAGACGCGCGACGACCGCGCCTTTCTGATCGGGCAATACTTCGGATTCGACCTCTTCGATGCCGAGCTGCCGCGCAACCGCCTCCGCGGTCGTGCGATTGTCGCCGGTCAGCATCACCACGCGAATGCCCTCCTCGCGCAGAGCCGCGAGCGCCTCGGGCGTCGTCGGCTTGACCGCGTCGGCGATCGCCAGGATTCCCGCAACACGACCATCGATCGCGGCAAAGATCGCCGTGGCTCCATCGGCGCGAAGCGCATCGGCCTGGCTTTCCAGCGACGACGTGTCGCCCCCCACCTCCTTGAGGAAGGCGGCATTGCCGAGCGCGATCCGCTTGCCTTCGACCGTTCCCAGGGCGCCCTTGCCGGTCGGCGAGTCGAATTCCACGACTTCGGGTATCGCGATCTTCCGATCGGTTGCAGCCGCGACGACCGCGAGTGCCAGCGGGTGCTCGGATGCGCGCTCCACGCCGGCGGAGAAGCGCAGCACCTCGTCCTCCTCGAACCCTTCGGCCGCAACGATCCGCGTGACCGAGGGACGCCCCTCGGTCAGCGTGCCGGTCTTGTCGACGACCAGCGTGTCGACCTTCTCCATGCGCTCGAGCGCCTCGGCATTCTTGATCAGGACGCCGAGCCCCGCGCCCCGCCCAACGCCCACCATGATCGACATAGGCGTCGCAAGCCCGAGTGCGCAGGGACAGGCGATGATGAGGACGGCCACCGCCGCGATCAGACCATGCGCGAAGCGCGGTTCCGGCCCCCATATACCCCAGACGATGAAGGCGACCACCGCCACGCCGAGCACCAGCGGTACGAACCAGCCGGATACGCGGTCCGCCATGCGCTGGATCGGCGCGCGCGAGCGTTGCGCTTCGGCGACCATCTGGACGATCCGCGCGAGCAGCGTGTCGCGTCCCACCTTGTCGGCACGGATCACGAGCGCGCCGGTCTGGTTGAGCGTGCCGCCGATCACGACGTCGCCCGTGGACTTGGTCACGGGCATGGATTCGCCAGTGACCATGGATTCGTCCAGCGACGAGCGCCCGTCCTCCACCACGCCGTCGACCGGCACCTTCTCGCCGGGACGGACGCGCAGCCGGTCACCGAGGCCGATCAGGTCGAGCGTGATCTCCTCTTCGTCCCCGCCCGCACCGATACGGCGCGCGGTCTTGGGCGCGAGGTTGAGTAGCGCCCTGATAGCACCCGAAGTCCTCTCGCGGGCACGAAGTTCCAGCACCTGACCAAGGAGCACCAGCACCGTGATGACCGCGGCCGCCTCGAAATAGACCGCAACTGATCCATCCGCTGCCCGAAAGGAAGCGGGAAAGATGCCGGGGGTGAAGGTGGCGACGACGCTGTAGGCCCAGGCCACCCCCGTCCCCATTGCGATCAGCGTGAACATGTTGAGGTTGCGCGTCGTGACCGAAGCCCAGCCGCGCTCGAAGAACGGCCAGCCCGCCCAGAGCACCACCGGCGTCGCCAGCACGAACTGAATCCAGCTCGAAGCCTTGGCCGACACGAAGTGATGCAGCGCCGGAAAGAGATGACCGCCCATCTCGAGTAGCAGGATCGGCAAGGCCAGAGCGAGCGCGATCCAGAAGCGGCGCGACATGTCGACAAGCTCGGGGCTCGGGCCACTGTCAGCGCTGACCATTTCGGGCTCTAGGGCCATTCCGCAGATCGGGCACGCGCCCGGATGATCCTGCCGGATTTCGGGGTGCATCGGGCAGGTCCATATTGCACCGGGCGGCACCTCAGCGGGCTCCGAGCGGCCGTCGGATAATGTGCGCTCGGGATCGGCCACGAACTTGGCCTGGCATCCGGCGCAGCAGAAATAATATGTGCTTCCTGCATGCTCGGCATGATGCGGGGTCCGCTCGGGATCAACGGTCATGCCGCAAACAGGATCGTGCACCACGACGTGTGCAGCATGGCCATCGCCGTCGCCACAACCGCCGTGCGCAGCGGAATGCGTCGCTGGCTTCGATTCAGTCATTTGCTCTTCTCCCTCTCGACGCCGGCCGATCTAGGGTCTGACATCATGTCAGGGTCAAGAGCGATTTCACATGCGAGCGCTATGGCCCGGCGGCCGGCGGCGCGAGCGTCCCGAGCCAAGCGACCAGCGCGAGGATCAGCAGCGCGAGCGCGGTCTCCACAGTGAGGCTGCGCCGCAATCGCCAGGTCGCCTCGCGCATGTCGCCGGCTTTGATCGCGCCTTCAAACGCCGGTGTCAGATGGAAGCGGTTGATTGTGGCGATGACCAGCATTCCAGCGAACAATGCCAGCTTCACGAGCAGGAGTTGGCCGTAGAGTGTCGCCGGCAAGTCCCGGATATGAGCGATCCCGACAAGGAACGCCCCGTTCACCAGCCCGGTTGCCACGATCAGCGCGACCATGATCGTGCCCGCGACCGAGAATCCCGCAAGCGCCCGATGGGCAGAACGGGCGCTGACGGCGTCCGCGCAGGTGCGATCGCGCGTCACGAGGATCAGGAAGACGAGAAGCGCCCCGAGCCACGCGGCAGCCGCGAGCAGATGGAGGATGTCGGAAAACAGGTGGCCGATACCCAAAGCCCCTTCGGTCGCGCCCCCATGACCCGACCAGGCGAGCGTTGCCACGGCGATGGCTCCGCCAACCGAGGCGATCGTGAGGGCCCAGACCGGCCGCGCCCCGAATGCAAAGGCGCATCCCGCTGTCACAAGCAGCGCAGCCAGTCGAGCGATGAGCGCCCAGCCAAGAGGCATCTCGGTCAGGAGCATGCTGAGCGTCGCCCTATCCACCTCCTCGAGCGACGTGCCGGCCATGGCCGCGGCCTGGAGCGCGAAACCGAGGAGCGAGAGGCCGATACCGCCGACCGCCAGTCCGAGGATGAGCGACCGAAACGGCAGGAGGTCGTGTCGATCCGCCCAACCGCCCATCGCGTAAAGCCCGAACAGCGGGATGCCGAACAACAGCCCCAGATCGGCGAAAAGCCCGAAGCGGACGATGATGATCGGCCAGTCGCCCACGGCTTACTTCACGGTGAAGGCGACCTTGCCCTCAATACGGTGCGTGTCGGCCGAGACGACATGCCACTGGGCCTGATAGGTGCCTGCGGGCAACGGACGCGCAAAGGTCGCGATGAGCGTCTTGCCGTCGGGCGAGACCGAGGTCTTGAATCCGCTCATTTTCATCGGCGCATGGTTGGCCATGCCCGGCATGCCCGTCATCACGACGTTCAGGCCCGACATCTGCGGCACCAGCTTCTCGCTGAACACGAGCGTGATGCGCGTGGGCTTGCTGATAGTGGCATTTGCCGCCGGCTGCGAGGACAGGAGCTTGGGGTGCGCAAGGGCAGGCGAGGCTACAGCCAGACTGCCGAGCAAAGCCGAGGCGATGAATGTACGCGCAAAGTTCATTGGTATCTCCTTCAGGGGCGATATGCTCAATACGCAGGCTGGGGAACGATCCCTCAAGACATTTCGCAAAAACTCGGTGAGGGAAGATCGCCGCGGCTGCGTATAGGAAATGATGCACAGGAGAATGATGCATGACCGATATTGACGCCATGCTGGCGCGCTTACGCGAAAGCCCCGTCCACCCGGGTCTCGCGACGATGGATGCCGTCATCTTCGACGAGCTGGCAGCCCGCGCGAGCGTGCCCGCAACGCTGGGCGCGAGCGGACTCGGCATGGCGGCCGCGATCGCGCTTGTCATCGGCATTGCCGGCTCGGCGCTGCCCGGAACGCCGGTCAAGGCAGCGTCGATTTCGCCTTTCGGGGCTCCGCCCGCGCTTGCGCCTTCGACGCTGCTCGGCACCGAATGACCCGGAACAACAAATATATCGTCCTCATGGCCGTGATCGCCTTCGTCGCGGCAATTGCGGGCGTCGTCGTCGGCCGCGAGTTCGTGGTGCCCGAGCGACCGGTCGAAAATGAGCTTCATGAACTGCTGCACCAGGAGTTGAAGCTCGATGACGCCCAGCACGCGAAGATCGAGCTGATCGAGAAGCGTTTTGCGGTACGGCGGCGCGCGCTTGAACTCGAGCTCAGGGCCGACAATGCGCGACTGGCCGAAGCGATCGAGGCCGAGCGCGGATATGGACCGAAGGTTGGCGCAGCGGTCGATCGTTCGCATGCGGCGATGGGGCAGCTCCAGAAGGAGACGCTTGAGCACATCTTCGCCATGCGCGGCGTGCTCAGGCCCGAACAAGCTGCCAGGTTCGACGAAGCCGTGGTGAAGGCGCTGACGGCCAAGGACCGGTGACGCCAGACCTCGCCGATTGTTCGGACGGCGAGTTGGCGGCACTCGCATTGACCGGACGGCAGGCCGCCTATGCCGAGCTGATGCGACGCCATCGCGACGCCGTGTACCGGCTCGTGCGCGGCAATATCGGCGATGCCGACGAGGCGCTCGACGTGACCCAGAACAGCTTCATCGCGGCCTTTTCGGCACTCGCGCGCTATGACGGGTCACGACCCTTTCGGCTGTGGATCTCGCGCATCGCGCTCAACAAATGCCATGACTGGGCGCGGCGACGCCTCGTCCGCAAGTTCCTGACCTTCGCCGCACCGATCAGCGATGCCGAGCAGGTTGCCGACACTGCGGTGCCGATCGACGTCGCGCTCGCCGATCAGGGGGAGCTCGCCCGCGCAGCCGAGGCGATCGCAGCTCTGCCCGCTTCGCTGAGGGAGCCACTGGTGCTGCGCATGATCGAAGGCCTGTCCCAGGCGGAGGCCGCGCAAGTGCTTGGCGTCAGCGAGAAAACGATCGAAACGCGCCTCTATCGCGCGCGGAAAAAACTGGAAGAAATGTTGAGGGATTGAGCACGCGCCTGCGTATTGGTCTTCATGGGACATACGCAAAGCTCAGGGACGCCCGCACAAAAATGATCAATTCCACGCTCGATCGCCGGACGCTTCTGCGCGGCGCGGCGCTGACAGGCGGCACTGCCGCGCTGTCGGCCTGGTTCCCCGCCTGGGCTCAGCCATTCTCGGCCGGGATCGCAAGGCCGCTGCCCACCGTGTCGGGAACCGATATCTCGCTTAGGATCGCGCATCAGATGATGACGATCGACGGACGCGAAAGCCATGCGATCGGAATCAATGGGACGGTGCCCGCGCCACTTGTTCGCCTGAAGGAAGGCACCACGGTCCGCCTCTCGGTGACCAACGACCTTGACGAGGACAGCTCGATCCATTGGCACGGCCTGCTTGTTCCCTTTCACATGGATGGCGTACCGGGTGTCAGCTTCCCCGGCATCAAGCCGCACTCGACCTTCACCTACGAATTCCCGATCCAGCAGGCGGGCACCTACTGGTATCACAGTCATTCGGGGCTTCAGGAGCAGATGGGCCATTATGGGCCCATCGTCATCGATCCGGCCGGCCCGGACCCCATCCAGTCGGACCGGGAGCATGTGATCGTGCTGTCGGATCACAGCCAGCTCCATCCGCATGCGATCTTCCGCAAGCTGAAGCTGCAGGGCGGCTATTTCAATTACAGGAAGCAGACGCTGACCGGGCTCCTCCAGGGCAAGGACCATCCGCTCAAGGAGCGGATGATGTGGGGCGGCATGCGGATGGATCCGACCGATGTCAGCGACGTGACCGGATCGACCTACACCTTCCTCGTCAATGGTCATGGGCCGATGGACAACTGGACGGCGCTGTTCCGTCCAGGCGAGCGTGTGCGCCTTCGCTTCGTCAACGCATCGGCGATGACGACCTTCAATGTGCGTATCCCCGGGCTGAAGCTCACCATCGTCCAGGCCGACGGCCTCAATGTCCGCCCGGTCGCCGTCGACGAGTTCCAGATCGCCGTCGCCGAGACCTATGACGTCATCGTCCAGCCCACCGATGATCGCGCCTATACGCTGGTCGGCGAGAGCGTCGATCGTTCGGGCATGGCGCGCGCGACCCTCGCGCCGCGAGAGGGCATGGCAGCCGAGGTTCCGCCGCTTCGCCCGCGCCCGCTCGCAACGATGAAGGACATGGGCATGGGCGACATGGGCGGGATGGACCATGGCCCAGGCGGCGCAACGCCGGCCGCCGGCGGCGACTGCCCGCCCGAACATGCCGCGATGGGCCATTGCACGCCGGCGCAAGCGCCTGTGGATCATGCCGCGATGGGCCATACCATGCCCTCAGGCCAGGAGACCATGGCAGGCATGGACCATGGCGCAGGTGGCATGAAGCATTCCATGCGCGACTTGTCGCTTGCGCCGACTGTGACGGACACCCCCACCGTTCAGACGATTTCGCCGATGCCCGTCGATCGGACGGGGGAAGCGGGCCAGGGGCTGGAGGACGCTGACCACAAGGTGCTGGTCTACCGCGACCTCATGGCCATCGAGCGCAATCCCGACGTGCGTGCGCCTGATCGCGCGATGGAGATCCACCTCACCGGCAACATGGAACGCTATATGTGGGCGTTCGACGGCGAGAAATTGAGCGAGGTCAAGGAGCCGATACCCTTCCTCAAGGACGAGCGCGTCCGTGTGACGCTTGTCAACGACACGATGATGGGGCACCCGATCCACCTCCACGGTCATTTCTTCGAGCTCGTGACCGGGCACGGCGAGTTCGCGCCGAGGAAGCACACGGTGCAGGTCCAGCCCGGCGGCAAGGTGACCTTCGACGTCACGACAGACGCGGTCGGCGACTGGGCCTTCCACTGCCACATGCTCTACCACATGCACGCGGGCATGATGCAGGTCGTGACTGTGCGGCCGCGCACGGGAGAAGGCGCATGAAGGTGCTTCTCCTTCTGGCGGGCGGCTCGCTGCTGGCGATCGCCGCCCCTGCCATGGCGCAGACCATGGACCATGGCCAGATGGACATGGCGCCCGCGAAGCCCGCCGCGCAGGGGCAGACGGATTGTCCACCCGAACATGCCGCCATGGGGCACTGCACGCCTGCTCCCGCGAAAAAGCCCGCTGCGCCACAGGTCAAGATCGCTCCGACTGCGGACCCGCACGCCGGTCATGACAAGTCTGCCATGCCCAAGGGCGAACCTGACGCTGCTCCCACGCAGGATCCGCATGCGGGGCATGTCATGCCCGAAATCCGTCAGGATGTGCCTCAGGCGGATGATCCTCATGCCGGCCACGACATGTCCGGAATGGCGCAAACGGGTCAGGAGATGCGCGGCCATGGCACCGGCGGCACCGCGCTTGCCCCGGGCGGCGCGCCCGCGCCGGCAGCGTCCGAGCCAAATTATGCGGATACTGTCTGGGGCGAAGCGGCAATGACCGGCTCGCGCCGGCAGCTCCGCAAGGAGCATGGCGGCGGCACATTCTCGCAAGTGATGTTCAACCTCGCGGAGTATCAGGTCAAAAAGGGACGTGACGGGTTCCGCTGGGATGGCGAGGGCTGGTTCGGTGGGGACATCAACAGGCTGGTCGTGAAATCCGAAGGCTCGGGCGCCTTTGGCGAGGGCGTCGAGGATGCCGAGATTCAGGCGCTCTATGCCCGTGCGATCGGCCCCTATTTCAATCTCCAGGCCGGCATCCGTTACGACTTCAAGCCCAATCCCTCGCGCACCTACGCGACCATCGGCTTCGAGGGCCTCGCGCCCTATTGGTTCGAGGTCGAGGGTGCGCTGTTCGTCTCGGACAAGGGCGATGTGCTCGGTCGGCTGGAAGGCTATTACGACCAGCGCATTACACAGCGCTGGATCCTGCAACCGCGCGCCGAACTCAACTTCGCCGCGCAGGACGTGCCCGAAACGGGTATCGGCTCGGGATTGAGTGACGTAGAGCTGGGCCTGCGTCTGCGCTACGAGATCGCACGCGAATTCGCGCCCTATATCGGCGTGTCGTGGGATCGCCGCATCGGCGACACGGCGCGGTTCGCGCGTGCTGAAGGCGAGGATGTCGAGGCCACGAGCTTCGTCGTCGGTGTGCGCGCCTGGTTTTGAGAAGCCGAAGAGCAATGGGAGGTGCTAGATGAAGAAGCCGACGTTCCTGGCCGTGCTGCTCGCGCTTGGCACGCCTGCCGCAGCGATTGCCGCCAGCGACATTCTGGTCCATCGCGACCCGGGTTGCGGCTGTTGCGAAAAATGGGCGGCGCAGGTCCGTCAGCAGTTCGGACGGCGCGTGTCCATGATCGACGATCAACGGCGCACTGCCTTTCAGAAGACCCGCGGTGTGCCGGCAGATCTGTCGTCGTGCCACACGGCCATTGTCGACGGCATGGCCTTCGAGGGACATGTGCCGATTGCCGACATGAAGCGCGTGCTGGCTCAGCGTCCCAAGGGGATCAAGGGGCTGGCGGTCGCGGGCATGCCCCTCGGCTCGCCTGGCATGGAAGTGGCCGGAGTCCAGCCCCAGGCTTACAATGTCATCGCGTTCGGGCCGGCCGGTCGCCGCGTCTTCGCACGCCATAACAGCTGAGAAGCATCATGCACGCTGACACCTCTGCCCGACACAGCCACGATCACGTATTTCTCGGAAGCGCCCATGACACGCATGCCCGGCGGACAACGTGGGTGGTCATCCTCACCGCCGCGATGATGGTGGTCGAGATCGTGGCGGGCTGGCTCACGGGCTCGATGGCGCTGCTCGCCGATGGACTGCATATGGCGACCCACGCAGGCGCGCTCGGGGTCGCAGCACTCGCTTATGGTTTCGCGCGGCGTCACGCGCACAATCCGCGCTTCACATTTGGGACGGGCAAGGTCGGCGACCTTGCGGGCTTTGCCAGCGCTCTCGTGCTTGCTTTGGTCGCGTTCGGCATCGGGATTGAGTCGGTCGGACGGCTGATGTCTCCGGCGTCGGTCGCCTATGCCGAGGCGCTATGGATCGCCGCGCTCGGACTTATCGTGAACATCGCCAGCGCCGTCCTGCTCGGCGGCGGGCATCATCATAATCATGATCATGGCGAGAGCCATCATCATGACCACGGCCATCACGACAATAATCTGCGGTCTGCCTATTTTCACGTGCTGGCGGACGCGCTGACGTCGGTGCTCGCAATCTGCGCGCTGCTGGCAGGCCAATATCTCGGCTGGGGCTGGATGGACGCGACGATGGGAATCGTGGGTGCGCTCGTCATCGCGCGCTGGTCCTGGGGACTGCTGCGCGACACAGGCGCCGTCCTTCTCGATGCTGCTGCCAATCCGGAACTCGAGGCCGAGATCCGAGAGGCGATCGAGGATGGCGATGCGCGGATCACCGATCTTCACGTGTGGCGTGTCGGCCCCGGCAAATATGCCGCGGTGATCTCGCTTGTCGCCGCCGATCCTCTGGCGCCAGCCGACTATGCCTCGCGCGTGACGATCCACGAGGAGCTCGTGCATGTTACTGTCGAGCCGCACAGGTGTGAGGGGCCTCATCAACCGATTCTGCGTGCGGCGTGACCCAGGGGCATGGGCCGGGCATGCCGCTGATCCCCATGGACAATCAATTGTTACTGACCCTGCGTTGGACTAAGCTGCACGTTCGATGAAACGCAGGCTTCATCTTATGCTCGTCCTGGGCGCTCTGCTTGGCCTGTTTGGCCAGGCGGCTGCTTATGCGGTCGGCCCGCGGGCACCCGTTGCGTCGGCAGCCGCATCGACGACGGATGCCGAATGCATGGAGATGATGCAGAAGGATCCGCAGCCCGCCGAAAAACCCTGCAAGGGGCTGACGTTAGACTGCATCGCGGCGATGGGCTGCGTTATTCCGATTGTCCTTCGTGATCCCGTGGCGCCGGCCGCGGCGCCAGAGATCTTCCCGACACCGGCTTATTGGCCGGCTTTGGCCGTCCTGGTCGGGAATGACATCACGCCTGAAACCCATCCGCCGACCATCCTTGGCTGATCAGCCCCGGCCGTGAACGCGGCAGCGCGAGCGCTCCCTGCTTGGGCGCTTGCGCCGCATGTCCGCGACACCGCCGTTCAAGCGATTTTGCCAAGGATGAGTATCATGAAGACGCTGTTTCTCTTTGCCGCGCTTGGCGTGGCGATCTCGGCATCGGTTCCCGCGATTGCGGCCCAGACCGATCAGCCCGCGCGTTCGGGCCATTATGAATGGCGCACGGTCCCGTCGTACGGGCCGCGCGCAACCGGCCCCGTCCAGAAGCGTGTGTGGGTGCCCGATCAGGTCAGCCAGGCCAATTGCGAGTGCGACATGATGAAGATGACCCCGGCTGAATGCATGAAGGACATGCATGGCATGATGATGCCATCTTCAGCCAAGTCGGCCGGCTAGGACCGGATCTGGCCGCGCTGGCTCTTGTCGACCGGTGCTGACGAGCCGGCGGAACACACAGTTCCGCCGGCCCGCCCCGCCGCGGCTAAAGGCCGTCGGCCTGATCCTCCGCTCAGGAGCATCAGATGCGATTCTTGATCTACGCGCCGCTGCTTGCGGTGATCCCCGGCGTCGCTGCTGCCGGGCCGCTCAGCTTCGACGAAGCCATCGACCGGGCCACCGAGCAGGCACCGTCCCTTCGGGCACGCGCGCTCGACATTCAGGCCCGCCAGTCGGCCGCGATCGCCGCAACGCAGTTGCCCGACCCGAAGCTTGGCGTCGGTCTCGACAACTTCCCGGTCTCGGGACCGCCGGCCGGCAGTTTCGCCCAAGACAGCATGACGATGGCGCGGGTCGGCATTGCGCAAGAGGTGCCCAATCTGGCCAAGCGTCACGCCCGTGCGGGTCGTGCGTCGGCCGATGTCGCGGCCGCCGAAGCCAATCGCCTTTCCGAGGCGCGGCGCGTCAAGGTTGCGGCAGCGCTCGCCTGGATCGATCTTGCCTATGCCGAGCGCAGGCTTGCTGCACTCGATGCGATCGTCGCCCGGCTTGGATCGCTCGCCACGGCGTCGGCCTCGAGCATTGCTTCGGGTTCCGCACGCCCTGCGCAGGCCCTCGATATCCGGCAGGGGCTGGCGGGTCTTGAAGATCGACGCAGCGAGATTTCCGCGGACGTGGCGCGTGCGCGCGCTGTGCTTTCACGCTGGACGGGGGATCCGGATCCGAAGATCGAGGGCCAGCCGCCCGATTTTCAGATCGATCCCGCAGATCTGCGCGTCGCGCTGGGCAAACACCCTGATCTTGACGCCGCCTCGGCACGCACCCGCCAGGCCGAAGCGGATATTGGTTTGGCGCGCGCAGAGAAGCGACCCGATTGGGGATTCGACCTCGCCTATCAGCGCCGCGCCGACCGCTATGGCGACATGGTTTCGGCCGGCGTGACGATCAGCCTGCCGCTGTTCGCCAGGAAGCGGCAGGATCCAATGATCGCTGCCAGCATGGCGAGCGCCGGAGCAGCACTCGCCGAGCAGGAGGATATGCGCCGCGCGCTCACCGCCGACCTTGAGACGGGGCTGGCCGACCACGTCATGCATCATGAGCAGTGGGTGCGCTCGCGCGAGACGCTGCTGCCGATTGCACGCGACAAGGCCGACCTTGAGGTGGCGAGCTATTCGGCGGGACGCGCAGGGCTGCTCGACGTCATCCAGGCGCAATCGATGCTGGCCGACACAGAGCTGCAGACGCTCGACCGCGGAGCGACAGTGGCACGCGACGCCGCACGCCTCGTGCTGACCTATGGGGGTGAACAATGAATTTCGAGCTTTCCTCGCGTGGTCGGTTGGGCCTCGCCGCTGTGGCCATCGCACTCGTCGCGGGTGCCACCGGATTTGGCGTTGCGACGCTGACGCGGGCCGACGAAGCGCCGGCGTCCACTGAAAATGGCCGCAAGGTGCTTTATTGGTACGATCCGATGGTGCCGAGCCAGCATTTCGACAAGCCGGGCAAGTCGCCCTTCATGGATATGCAGCTCGTTCCCAAATATGCCGACGAGGCGGGGGGCGAAGCGGGTGTGAGTATCGATCCGGCCCGTACCCAGAATCTGGGACTGCGTGTCGTCACCGTCCAGACCGGTACTTTGGGATCGAGTCTGGCAGCGACCGGCACGATCGATTTCAACCAGCGCGACATCGGCGTGGTCCAGGCACGTGCAGCGGGCTTTGTGCAACGCGTCTATCGCCGCGCGCCGGGAGACGTGATCGGCGCGGGGGCTCCGCTCGCCGATCTTCTGGTGCCCGAATGGGCGGGCGCGCAGGCTGAATTCCTGGCGGTACGCCGCACTGGCAATGCTGCCCTGACCCGCGCCGCGCGCCAGCGCCTGACGCTGCTCGGCATGCCCGCCGGCACCATCGCGGCGGTCGAGCGCGGTGGACGCCCGCACAATGTCATCACCGTTTCGACACCCATAGGCGGGGTCATCAAGTCGCTCGGGGTGCGTGCGGGCATGAGCGTTACCGCCGGGCAGACCCTCGCCGAGGTCAATGGCCTTGGCACCGTCTGGCTCAATGCCGCCGCTCCGGAGGCGATGGCCGCGCAATTGCGTCCAGGCCAGAGCGCGAGTGCGACGCTCACCGCCTTTCCAGGCGAGCGCTTCGCCGGGCGAGTTGCCGCGATCCTTCCCGATGTTCAGCCCGAAAGCCGGACCCTCACCGTCAGGATCGAGCTTCCCAATCCTGGCGGGCGGCTCAAGCCGGGCATGTTCGCACGCGTCGATTTCGGTGGCAGCGACCGCTCCGCGCTGCTCGTGCCGTCCGAAGCCTTGATCCGCACAGGCAAACGCACGCTCGTCATGCTTGCGCTTGCCGGAGGACGCTATCAGCCCGCCGAGGTCCAGGTCGGCGCCGAAGCCGGCGGCCAGACCGAGATTCTCACTGGCCTCGCCGAAGGCGAGAAGGTCGTCGCCTCGGGGCAGTTCCTGATCGATTCCGAAGCAAGCCTGTCAGGGATCGCGGCGCGACCCATCTCGGGCGTGCCGGCGACCGCACCGGCAAAGACGACGAGCTATGAAGCCGCCGGACGGATCGAGAAGATCGATGCTGCGAGCGTCACGCTCAACCACGGCCCCGTGCCTGCGCTCAAATGGCCCGCGATGACGATGACCTTCCGCCTTGCCGATCCTGCGCTCGCTCACGCCTTCAAGACGGGCGACCAGGTGCGCTTCACCTTCGATCAGTCTCCGCAAGGCCCGACGCTCCGGTCGATGGCGCGCGAGGGCGGTCGATGATCGGGCGGCTGATCCACTGGTCGGTCCAGAATCGCTTCTTCGTTGTGCTGGGTGCCCTGGCGCTGATGGCGGCGGGTATCCTGGCCCTTCGCTCGACGCCGATCGACGCGCTTCCTGATCTCTCGGACACGCAGGTCATCATCCGCACCAGCTATCCGGGTCAGGCGCCACAGATCGTCGAGAACCAGGTCACCTATCCGCTCGCAACCACCATGCTATCGGTACCGGGGGCCAAGACGGTCAGGGCCTATTCCTTCTTCGGCGACAGTTTCGTCTATGTGATCTTCGAGGACGGCACCGACCTGTACTGGGCGCGCTCGCGCGTACTGGAATATCTCAACCAGGTGCAGGGGCGCCTTCCCGAGACGGCGCGCAGCGCCATCGGCCCGGATGCGACGGGCGTCGGTTGGGTCTATGAATATGCGCTGGTCGACCGGACGGGACGGCACGATCTGGCGCAACTCCGGTCGCTCCAGGACTGGTTCCTGCGCTATGAGCTGAAAAGCCTGCCCGGCGTCGCAGAGGTCGCGAGCATCGGCGGCATGGTCAAGCAGTATCAGGTGGTGCTCGATCCCGTGAAGCTGGCCGGATACGGCGTGTCGCACGCCCAGGCGGTCGAGGCCATTCAGCGGGCCAACCAGGAAACGGGGGGCTCGGTGCTCGAAATGGGCGAGGCCGAATACATGGTCCGCGCATCGGGCTATCTGAAAACACTCGACGATTTTCGCGCTATCCCGCTTCGAACCGCAGCAGCCGGCGTGCCGGTGACGCTGGGCGATGTCGCCACCGTCCAGCTCGGCCCCGAGATGCGGCGCGGCATCGCTGAACTCGATGGTGATGGCGAAGTCGCGGGCGGGGTCGTGATCCTGCGCTCCGGCGCGGACGCCCGGGCAACAATCGAGGCCGTCACGGCAAAGCTCGAGGAACTGAAGAAAGGCCTGCCGCAAGGCGTTGCACTGGTGCCGACGTATGATCGATCGCACCTCATCGACAGCGCGATCGACAATCTCACGCGCAAGCTCGTCGAAGAGTTCATCGTCGTCGCGATCGTCTGCGCGCTGTTCCTGTGGCACGTTCGCTCCGCGCTGGTCGCGATCGTCACCCTGCCGCTGGGCGTGCTCGCCGCCTTCATCGTGATGCGGTACCAGGGGGTCAATGCGAACATCATGTCGCTGGGCGGGATAGCGATCGCCATCGGCGCGATGGTCGACGCGGCCATCGTCATGATCGAGAATGCCCACAAGCAGATCGAGCGCTGGCACCATGACAATCCCGATGTTCCGCTCGACGATGCGACACGCTGGGGCGTCATCACTGCGGCAGCGGTGGAGGTGGGGCCAGCGCTGTTCTTCAGCCTGCTCATCATCACCCTCTCCTTCGTACCGGTGTTCACGCTGGAGGCGCAGGAGGGCCGGCTGTTCGCGCCGCTCGCCTTCACAAAGACATACACGATGGCGGCGGCCGCGATCCTGTCGGTGACGCTCGTGCCGGTGCTGATGGGCTGGCTGATCCAGGGCAAGATCCCGTCCGAGCAAGCCAATCCCATCAACCGCGTGCTCGCCGCGGTGTACAAGCCTGCGATCGACTGGGTGCTGGGGCGACCCAAGACCACGCTTCTCATCGCCGCCCTCGTATTTGCAACGACTGCCTGGCCATTGTCGCGGCTGGGTGGCGAGTTCCTCCCTGCGATGAACGAGGGCGATCTGCTCTATATGCCCTCGGCGCTGCCTGGCCTCTCCGCCGCAAAAGCATCCGAGCTGCTCCAGCAGACCGATCGGATGATCAAGAGCGTGCCTGAGGTCCAGAGTGTTTTCGGCAAGGCCGGGCGCGCCGAGACAGCGACCGATCCCGCGCCGCTCGAGATGTTCGAAACAACGATCCGCTTCAAGCCGCGCGACCAATGGCGGCCGGGGATGACGCCGGAGAAGCTTGTGGAAGAGCTCGACCGCGCGGTGAAGGTGCCGGGGCTCGCCAATATCTGGGTGCCACCAATCCGTAACCGGATCGACATGCTGGCAACCGGCATCAAGAGTCCGATCGGGGTCAAGGTGTCGGGCGCCAATCTGGCCGAGCTCGATCGGATCGCGCGTGAGGTCGAGGGCGTGGCGAAGACCGTGCCAGGGGTCAGCTCGGCGCTGGCCGAACGACTGACGGGGGGACGCTATGTCGACGTCGATATCGATCGGACTGCGGCTGGGCGGTATGGCCTCAACATCGCGGACGTCCAGGCGATTGTCGCCGGCGCGATCGGTGGCGAGAATGTCGGCCAGACCGTGGAAGGGCTGGCGCGCTATCCGATCAACGTGCGGTATCCGCGCGAGTTGCGCGACAATCTGGAAGGGCTGCGCGCGCTTCCCGTGCTCACGCCCGCCGGACAGCAGATCACGCTCGGAACAGTCGCCACCATCGCGGTCGCCGACGGCCCGCCAATGCTCAAGACCGAGAATGGGCGGCCATCGACCTGGATCTATGTCGATGTGCGCGGCCGTGATCTCGCCTCGGTCGTCAGCGACTTGCGACAAGCCGTGGCACAGCGGGTCAAGCTCTCCCAGGGCGTCAGCATCGCCTATTCGGGCCAGTTCGAATATCTTCAGCGCGCGCTCGACAGGCTGAAGCTCGTCATTCCCGCGACGCTCGCGATCATCTTCGTTCTGCTGTTCCTGATCTTCCGCCGCTTCGACGAAGCCGCGCTGATCATGGGCACGCTGCCGTTCGCGCTGACTGGTGGGTTCTGGATCCTTTATCTGCTCGGCTACCATCAGTCGGTGGCAACGGGTGTCGGGTTCATTGCGCTCGCCGGCGTCGCTGCCGAGTTCGGCGTGGTGATGCTGATCTATCTGAAGAGCGCGCTGGTGGAGAAGGGCCCCGATCCGGCCGCGGCCGACGTCGACGCTGCGGTCCGCGAAGGTGCCCTGCTGCGCGTGCGGCCCAAGGCCATGACGGTCGCGGTGATCATCGCCGGCTTGCTGCCCATCCTCGTCGGCTCGGGCGCCGGCTCCGAAGTGATGCGCAGGATCGCGGCGCCCATGGTTGGCGGCATGGTCACCGCGCCCCTGCTGTCGATGTTCGTCATTCCTGCTGCCTATCTGCTCATGCGCCGGCGGCAGGCGCGTCCCGTTTCCCAACCCGGTCAAAACTGAAGGAGAAGACCATGAGACATACCTACACTGTAGCGGGCCTTGGACTTGCCTTGCTCGTCGCTGCATGTGGACCGAAGGCCGAAAATGGCGAGACGGCTTCCGTAAATGCAGCGGCAGAGACGGCAGACGCCATGAATGCGTCGGTCAACGAGACGTCGGCGGACATGGGCAATATGGCCATGTCCGAAGGCGCTGCTGCGAAGATGGCCAAGGGGACCGGCACGGTGACCGAGGTCGACAAGGCAGCCGGCACAATTACATTGGACCATGGTCCGATTCCGGAAGCCAACTGGCCGGCGATGACCATGGGCCTCAAGGCGAAGCCCGAACTCACCGATAGCGTCAAGCCTGGCGACAAGGTTGCATTCGACCTCGCGCTGAAGGACGGCGCCGGCGAGATCACCGCCATCGCCAAGCAATGATCGAGTGCCGCTGTGCCATCTGCCTGGATGGCACAGCGGCCGTTATCGTCATGTCGCCGATGTGGTTCAAATCTGGCGGTCGTGGCGCGCGAAGACATGGCTTATCGCGGATTGCGATTGTATAGACAGGTCATGAAATTGACCGCAGCCGCCCCCGCAAGACATCGATCCAACGCAACGACAGGTGCGGCGGACGGCAGCCCCGAGAATGATATAGCGGCTGACGGCACAGGTGGCCCGCCACGCTACGCCGCGATCAAGACGTTCATCACCGATGCGATCGGCACGGGTGCGCTCAAGTCTGGCGACCGCGTTCCCTCGGAAGCTGAACTCGTATCCCGCTTCGGCGTATCGCGAATGACCGCCAATCGAGCGCTGCGCGAATTGCAGAGTGCCGGAGTGCTTGTGCGCCGGACGGGCAGCGGTTCCTTTGTCGCCGAGCCCCGACCGATCGGCCATATGATCGAGATCCGGAACATTGCCGACGAGGTTCGCGCGAGGGGGCATGAATATCGCGCCCGCGTGGTGCAGAACCTGACCGAAAAAGCGACCGCTGAGACTGCGGCCTTTTTAGGCATTTCCGCGGGCACGCGAATCTTTCACTCGATCATCGTCCATCACGAGGCCGAATTTCCCATCCAGCTCGAGGAACGTCTCGTGCTCGCCTCGATCGCTCCGGACTATGGAAACATGGATTTCACGCAGACCACGCCAAACGAATATCTGACCAGAATCGCCCCACTCGAACGCGTGGAGCACCGGGTTTGCGCAGCCATGCCGGATCAGCGCACTCGGGAATTGCTTGGCATGGCGGAGCTTGAGCCCGTGCTTCGTCTCACCCGCCAGACGTGGAGCCGTGCGCGCCTGGTCTCGCATGCGTGGCTGACCCATCCGGCGAGCCGTTTCGAGCTGTCGGCGAGCTTTTCGGTATCGAGTTCCTGACCCTGCCCTGACCGCCTAGATGTAGGTAACGGGTTTCGCGACCGGGGGCTTGCGGCGGCGCAGCCAGCGGAAATCCGCGCGACTGAAGCTCTTGAAAAGCAGATAGAAGCCGGTGCCCGACAGCCAGAGTACGCCGAAAGCCATGAAGATGATGAGCGGATGGTTGAAGTTGGTCCGGTTCACATAGTCCATATTGTGGAGCATCCAGAAGAAGTCCCAGGTCCGCCAGGTGTCGCCGCGCATGACGAGGAAGCGACCGGTTTCGGCCGACACATAGGCGCTGCTGTTGGCCGCATCCGCGAAATTCACGCGCCACATCGCACCCTTATGCTCGCGCGCCTCGAGATTGGGCTTGGAGAGGGGTTCGACGTCGCGGATCGACGCTTCGTTCATCATCGACGCGACTGCGCGCGCCGTATCGGCGTCGATGGTGACGGGTGTTCCATCAGTGGCGTCAGCCAGCCGCATTCCCTTGGCGGTACGAAGCTCATAGACCGGTCGGCCTGCGAGATCGCGCAAGGTCACCCCCGAGATAGGCCCGAGCCCGGCAATCTTCGCCGGATCGATGAAGACGGTATCGGACGGCAGCGGATGGGCGTGCGTCGCCGCCATGTCATGGCCACCGACCTCGTCCATGTCGAGCAGCGCCATCACCGAGCCGCTTAGCGCCCAGAGCAGGAACTGGAGCCCCAGGATCAGCCCCACCCATTTGTGGATGCGGCGGAAGAACAGCGGGGAGAGACGGATGCGTTTCATGCCGTAGCCTTCTTTTTCTTCTTGCGCCGCGGGAAAGACCAGATGAGCAGCCATGCGCCGCTCACGGCCATTGCAAACGCGCTCCAGGTTGCGACCCGAAGGAGCGGATTGTTGACGTTGGTACGCTCGTCATAGTCCATGATGTGGAGCATCCAGGCGAAGTCGAACACGCGCCAGAGCGCGTGCCGCCGCGAGATGAGCTCGCCCGTCGCGGGCGATAGATAGAATGTCGGCCGGTTCCAGCCTTCGAACTCGACCTGCCAGTAAGGCGGCTTGCGCGCCTGCATCTCCCGCGGTGCCTCGGTCAGTAGCTTGACCGCAACGATGCCCCCTTGCCCCGTGTAGACGCGCCTCGCGAGCACACGGATGTCCTGCTCGCTGGGCGGCGCGAGACGGTTGCCGGTCCTTGCGTCGTAGAGCGCGGGACCCTCAGGCGTCTCAGCGCGCCAGACGGGCTTGTCGAAATGGCGCAGGAGCCGCACTTCCGAAGTCCCCGGCCCCGCCGTCACAATGCGTGACGGCGGCGCGAGGCCGGCAAGGTCGAAGGCTCGCACGGCGGGTGCCTGCACAAGGTGGTCGCCATGGATTGTGTCGATATGAACGACCACCATGTAGAAGCCCGTCAGCGTCCAGAGCACCACCTGGAGCCCCATGAACAGGGCGATCCATTTGTGCGTCCGTCGGACGACGAGCGGCCAGCGTATCTTTGCCAAGTCCGTCTTCCTTGCCTCAGAACGCGGTGCGGAAACCGACATAGAACCGTCGGCGGAGCAGGTCGTAGGTCATGGTGTCGGTGTTAGCATCGGTGAAACTCTGGATATAGGGCGCCTTCTTGTCGAAGATGTTGTCGACGCCGATCTGGAAGCGGGTCTTCTCGTCCACCTCGAAGGCGAGCTGGGCGTTGTGGTAGAAGACATTGGGCGTCTTGTAGCCGATCTCGCCGGGCGACGCGTTGAAGTCGGTTGCCTTGCCGATCCACTGGGTCGACCAGGTCGCGCTGAAGCCATCCTTCTCGGCGGTCAGCACCCCGTAGCCGCGCCACTTCGGATATCCGCCATTGCCGCCGCCGATAAAGCCGTCGAAGTTGATCGGATCACCCCCTGGGAAGGGCAGCACGACATATTTGTTGAGGTAGGTGACATTGAGGTCGAGCGACACCGCGACATCGCCGATTGTCCGGTTGTAGACGAGCCCGAGGTCAAGCCCGTTCATCTGCTCGCGGCCGGTGTTGATCGGCTGCGCTGATAGGAAGGTGACCTCGCCGGTCAGCGGGCTGCGCGTGAAATCGTCGCAGAATTCGCTCGAGAGATTGGTGCTGGCATAGCAGACCGCCAGCTTGGTCGAGCCCGGAATCGCGCGGATCGCGTCCTTGATGTCGATGTCGAACCAGTCGGCGGTGAGCGACAAGCCGGGCACAAGGCCTTTCGGCTGGATCACCGTTCCGATCGTCCAGGTGGTGGAGCTTTCGGGTTGAAGATCCTCGTTACCGCCGACGGTCGTCAGGATCGTGGTGCCCAACTGGACATAGTTGGCGGGGACGCCCGAAGCCTGGCAGTTGGCGATCAGCGTCGCATTGCCGCTGGTCGAATAGCGGCTGCACGGATCGGTCGTCGTCAGATTGCCTTCGGAAACGCCGCCGAACAGCTCAGGGACATTGGGGATGCGGAAGCCAGTGCCATAGGTACCGCGCAGACGGATATCGTCGTTGATCATCCAGTCGGCGCTGAGCTTGTAGTTCCAGTCGCTGCCGAACAGGTTGTAGTTCGAATAGCGCACCGCACCGTCCATCGTCAGCGCCTTGAAGAAGGGCGCATCGGCGAGCACGGGCACGGAGAGTTCGAGATAGGCTTCCTTGGCGGTGCTCGATCCTGAGATCGGATCCTGCTGGTTGGTATTGGCGACGCCGAGCACCGTCAGTGGGTCGGGATCGCGCCAGCCCTTTTCCTTGCGGTACACCGCGCCCGTCGCGAACGAGACGGGTCCGGCGGGCAGCTCGAAAAGGCTGCCGGTCAGATCGGCAGTGGCGGTCGCAAGCTCGTTGCCGCCGCGATCGCGCGAGGTGAAGAGGATATAGTCGAGCACCTGCGGGGTCAGATCGCCAAAGCCCAGATAGTCGGCGCAGGGAATGGCCGCCCCTGCAGCGAGACTGCACTTGCTGGTGTCGATCGTGTTGCGCACGCGTTCGAGATTGGCGATGTTGGTCGAGCCGTCGACCGCGGTGTTGCGGCCGAAGCTGCCCGCCACTTCCCAGGCCCAGTCATTGGCGAACGTGCCGCGAAGGCCCATCGTGCCCTGCCAGGTATCGGTTTCTTGGAAGAATTGACGCGGGCCCGGCTCGGCGAGCCGGCGCTGGATGAGGACGATGTTTTGGCCGGTGGGATTGGTGGGATTGCTCGCCGAGATCGCGAGGTTCCTGAGCGTACCCGGCGTCGCGATCTGGTTCGACTTGCGGAAGGTGTAGAGGAATTCGCCGAATGCTGCGATGTCGTCGGTGAGATCATAGTCCGCAAAGAACGCGGTGCTGACGCGCTCGACCGGACTCACCGCATTCAGGAATGGCGCCGAATTGAAGTTGTGCTTGGCGGCGTTGTAGGGCTCGAAGAAATTGCCGTTGCCGCCCGGCACCTGGTTGAAGTTGATCTGCTGGCCGTTGGGCAGCACCGCGCGCCCGCCGATCGTGGAGGCGCTGTTGACGCAGGACAGCGTGCCGGGCGTCGTCTCGGCGAGCGAGCAAGGCGCGCGGCTCGCCATGTTAACCGCGCTCGTCTTTTGATAGGTGACCGCGGCCATGAAGCCGCCGCGGTCGTTGCGGATTCCCCAGATCAGGTCGGCCGAGAAGTCGGAGCCATCGCCGCGCTCGGTGATGCCGTAGCGCGCGCTGACGCCCAGCCCCTCATAATCTGTGCGGGTGACGAGGTTGACCACGCCCGCCATCGCGTCCGCGCCATAGATCGCCGAGGCCCCGTCCTTCAGCACATCGGTGCGCGCGAGTGCGACGACCGGGATCATGTTGAGGTCGGGCGAGGAATTGGCGCCCGTACCGCCTGCCACAAGCCGTCGGCCGTTCAGCAGGACGAGCGTGCGCTTGATGCCGAGGCCGCGCAGATTGACTTGCGCGGTGCCGTAGCCGTTGTTCGTCCAATAGGCCGAGCTCTGGTTGCCCGCGAAGCCGGCATTGGCGGGGAGCCGCTGCAGGACGGTCTCGATGTTGACCACGCCGGTATTCTCGATCTGCTCGGCCGAGACGACGGTCGCTGGCCCGACGCCTGCCAGATCCTGCCTGCGAATCCGTGAGCCCGTTACGATGATTTCGCCTGCGCCGCTGCTTACGCTCTCGGCGGTATCGCTCTCTGAAGCTTGCGATTGCGCCAAAGCCGGCGTCGACAGTCCCCCCAAAATGGTCGCGCCGAGTAGCAGCGCCGTCCTCTTCTTCATGCGATTGCTCCCTGTCCCGTCTTCTAGTTGGGGACAGAGAGCACTGGTTGTATATACAGGTCAACCCAGATTCTTACTGTTTTTTCAATAGTTTAGATCAATTTTCGCAGGTTGCATTCCACCCTAAGAATACGCAGCCAAATCCCTTACCCCTCAAAGGGGACGAAATTTTTTTCCATCTTCGTACGATTTTCTGAAACACTCGCAGGCATGACTTTCCGCTGATGCACCATTTGTGCTCAGAAGTCCTCATTGCTGAGGCTCAAATGCGGGTCGTGGCGTGGCGCTCCAACGACTACCTTTCGACTCCTCTCGAAATGTTGTTGACAAGCGGCTGGGCGGCATGTCATTTCGATTAAACTCGAAACGTCCAAGAGGTTGCCATGCAATCTGCCAAAGCCATCGACGCACTAGGCGCACTGGCACAGGAGCATCGTTTGGCCCTGTTCCGGCTTCTTGTCCAAGCGGGCCAAGGTGGCATGTCGGCTGGTGCGCTCGCTGACGCCCTGTCAGTCCCGAACTCGTCGCTCTCTTTCCATCTCGCGCACCTCCACAGGGCCGGACTGATCGAGCAGCGGCGTGAAGGACGCTCGCTCATCTATACCGCCAACTATGACGCGATGAACGCGTTGGTCGGGTACCTCATGGAGAACTGTTGCGGCGGTGCGGATTGCGCTCCTGCGGCCCCCCCAAACGCTGAAAGGAAATCCGCATGAAGCGTCTGCATGTCCATGTCGGGGTGAAGGACCTCGACCAGTCCATTCGGTTCTACTCCTCGCTGTTTGGTGCGGAGCCGACCGTGACCAAGGAAGACTATGCCAAGTGGATGCTGGAAGATCCGCGTGTGAACTTCGCCATCTCGGCGGGTGACCATGTGGCCAAGGGCATCGAGCACCTGGGCATCCAGGTAGAAAGCAACGAGGAGCTGACTGAAGTCTATGGTCGGCTCAAGGCTGCCGATCGCCCTGTGCTTGAGGAGGGCGCGACTACGTGTTGCTATGCGACGAGCGAGAAGTCTTGGATCAGCGACCCTGACGGCGTGGTGTGGGAAGCCTTCTACACCAATGGGGAGGCAACCGTTTACGGCGACAGCCCATTCCTTGCCTCGTTATCGCCCAATGCCTCCACTGACACCTGCTGCGTGCCAACGATGCCAAAGGTTGCGGCTTGCAACGCTAGCTGCGGTTGATCGCCATGGCCGATCGCATCCGCAACGTCCTCTTCCTGTGCACCGGCAACTCGGCGCGCTCCATTCTGGCCGAGGCGCTGATGAACCGCGACGGCGCTGGCCGCTTTCGCGCCTACTCCGCGGGGAGCCAGCCCAAGGGCGTTCCTCACACTGCGGCACTGTCCCTGCTGTCCGAGCAAGGCTTCCCGATTGATGACCTGCGGTCCAAGGGCTGGGAGGAGTTCGCCGGTGCCGATGCTCCGCAGATGGACCTGATCATAACCGTCTGCGACAGCGCGGCGGGTGAGACGTGCCCGATCTGGCCCGGCCATCCCACCACTGCCCACTGGGGTATCGAGGACCCGGCTGTGGTCGAGGGGGAAGGTCAACGCCAAGCCTTCGTCACTGCTATGAGCTACCTACAGCGCCGCATCTCGCTTCTGCTTAGCTTGCCGGAGGAGGCACTGGCGACACTCGAAGGCCGTAAGCAGGTACGCGAGATTGGCAGGATTGCAGGCGCGAGCATCGGAGCGAACGAGCGAGCTGATGGCTGAACGGCGGGCTCCGAGCATCCGGCAAGCCCGAGTTGCTGATGCCGCCGCTGTCACTGCGATCTATGCCTATCACGTTGCCCATGGCACTGCCTCCTTTGACACGGTGCCGCGCACCGAGGCGGAGACTGTGGCGAAGATCGTCGAGTGCGATGAACGCGGCTGGCCTTTCCTGATTGCCGAAGACGAGGGCGTTGTGGGCTACGCTTACGCCACGCAGTTTCGCGACAGGCCAGCCTACGCCTCGACGTGCGAGAACAGCATCTATGTTGCCGCCTCGCATCTCGGGCAGGGCGTTGGCAGTGAGTTGCTAACTGCTCTCTTGGAGGCGGCCGAACAAGCGGGCTTTCGTCAGATGATCGCCGTCATAGGAGGGGCCGAGCCAGCCTCCGTGGCCCTTCATGTCA
Organism: Sphingobium sp. FW306-1B-F04DB; assembly: GCF_058781925.1. NCBI lineage: Bacteria > Pseudomonadati > Pseudomonadota > Alphaproteobacteria > Sphingomonadales > Sphingobiaceae > Sphingobium > Sphingobium sp. FW306-1B-F04DB. The sequence continues at coordinate 44,374 of NZ_JBYSXE010000025.1, forward strand.
AAGCGGGATTTGTCGAGGCCGGGCGGATGCGATCAGTCGGCCGGAAGTTCGGAGGGTGGCTGGATACGCTCTACATGCAGCGAGCCTTGGGCCCTGGTGATAGCGCAGCGCCGGGCAACGAGCCGTGATCCATCCAAGAAGCCAACGACTGGCAGCAGAAGCGGTCGGGTCCTTCTTCTTGTTCGCTGCCGTCATCGGCTCCGGCATCATGGCCGAAGCACTAGCAGGCGGGAACGTCGCCATTGCGCTTTTGGCGAATACGATTGCGACCGGGGCGATCCTGTTCGTGCTTATCGCCATGCTCGGCCCGATCTCAGGCGCACATTTCAATCCAGCCGTATCGCTGGTTATGGCAGCGCGAGGCGACTTACATTGGAAAGACGTCGCTCCTTATATCGTCATGCAGCTATTGGGTGGCCTCGTCGGGGCTTTGGCCGCACACCTGATGTTCGATCTGCCGATCTGGCAATACTCACTCAAAGAGAGGACTGGCCTCGGCCAATGGACCGGCGAGGCCGTAGCAACCTTCGGCCTCATTCTCACAATCTTGGGAACCGTCCGCCATCGCCCCAGCTTGGTGCCAGCAACGGTGGCGCTCTACATCACCTCCGCATACTGGTTCACTTCTTCCACGAGCTTTGCCAATCCGGCGATCACGATGGTGCGGAGCCTATCCAACAGCTTCGCTGGCATCGCCCCGCAGGACGCTGCTGCCTTCATAATGGCGCAGCTCGTCGGAGCCGTACTCGGCGCAGTTGCTAGCAGGTTCCTGTTCCCGTCAAAGATCGCCGAGTGCATCGAGCGAGCCCATCATCATCAGTGAAATCACAGGGAACATCGGCAAGTCGAAACTTACAAGTGACTGAATTCGCTAGCGACACCTCATCACTCGCCAATACAGATCCCAGCGAATCGCATAGCCGGATCGTCGAGCAGGTAAGATGGGGTGTTGCCGCCAGCCGGCACTCGACCGCTCAAAATGCAAAAATAAGCGGTCTCTGGTGAAATTTGTCAAGCGCTTGGATGCCCCGCGAGGATTCGAACCTCGATTGACGGAGTCAGAGTCCGTAGTCTTACCTTTAGACGACGGGGCAGTGCGGAGGCGGCAGATAGGCGGCTCGCCGCACGCTGTCAACGCCGCCTTGCAGTAAATCCAACCTGCCGATAGTCTCACGGCCAAGTACCGGCGGTATCCCTGCCGGAGAACATAAGAGTGACTGACGGCAATGGGTGAGAGTTCCCTGCCATCGCCGCAGCAACCCGCCAGTTTTCCGGCGGGCAGCGCGGCAACGAGACGGACAACCAGTGCGCGGTGGCCGCAACGCCGCGCCTATGCGGCGCTCGATCTTGGCACAAACAACTGCAGGCTGCTGATCGCGAAGCCCGAAGGCGACGGCTTCGTCGTGATCGATGCCTTTTCGCGAATCGTCCGGCTGGGCGAAGGGCTCGCGGCGTCGGGCAAGCTGAGCGACGCCGCGATCGAGCGCGCGATCGCCGCGCTGTCGGTCTGTGCCGAAAAGCTCAAGCGCCGACATGTGACGCTGGCGCGCTCGGTCGCGACCGAGGCGTGCCGGCGGGCCTCCAACGGCCGCGAGTTCATCGACCGGGTTTATCGCGAGACGGGGATCGCGCTCGACATCATCACCGCCGAGGAAGAGGCGCGACTGGCGGTGATGGGCTGCCATGCGCTGCTCGAGCCCGGCGACGGGCCCGCGCTGGTCTTCGACATCGGCGGCGGATCGACCGAGCTGGTGCTGGTGGAGACCGAGGATGGGCATCCGCGCATCGTAGACTGGCTGAGCGCCCCCTGGGGCGTCGTCTCACTGACCGAACACGAGCCTGAGGCGAGCCATACAGACCTGTCGGTGCGGCTGGCGGCCTATGCGCGGATGAAGCAGCGCGTGCATGAAAGCTTCGCCTCCTTTGCGGCGCGCCTGCCCGCGCATCCCCCCGCCGATATCCGGCTGCTCGGCACCAGCGGCACGGTGACGACGCTTGCCAGCCTCTATCTCGAGCTGAGTTCCTACGATCGCAGCGCGATCGACGGGCTGATCGTGCCCGCCGCGGCGATGCGCAAGATCAGCGACCGGCTTTCACGCATGTCGCTCCCGGAGCGCCAGATCCAGCCCTGTATCGGCGCAGAGCGCGCCGATCTGGTCGTCGCGGGCTGCGCCATCCTGGAAGCAATCATCGACATCTGGCCCGCCGAGCGGCTAGGCGTCGCCGATCGAGGGATTCGTGAGGGCATTTTGCGGCGACTGATGGCACGCGACGGAAAACCGACATGAGCCGTGGAGGGAGCGGCGGGCGGCAGCGAGTCCGCACCGCCAAGGGGCGCACCGCCGCCTCGACGCGCTGGCTCGAGCGCCAGCTCAACGATCCCTATGTGCGCAAGGCCAAGGCCGAAGGCTATCGCAGCCGTGCGGCCTACAAGCTGATCGAGCTCGACGAGAAATTCGGGCTGCTCAAAGGCGCCAGGCGAATCGTCGATCTCGGCATCGCGCCCGGTGGCTGGAGCCAGGTCGCGCGCAAGAAGGCACCCGGCGCGGCGGTGGTCGGCATCGACCTGCTGCCCACTGATCCGATCGATGGCGTCACCATCTTCCAGCTCGATTTCATGGACGATCGCGCACCCGAGATGCTTAACGATGCGCTGGGCGGCCCCGCCGACCTGGTGATGTCGGACATGGCAGCCAACACCGTAGGCCATGCACAGACCGACCACCTGCGCACCATGGCGCTGGTCGAGGCGGCGGCCTATTTCGCGGTCGACGTGCTTGAGCCCGGCGGCGCCTATGTCGCCAAGGTCTTTGCGGGGGGCACCGATCACGAGCTGCTCGCGATGCTCAAGCGCAACTTCACGACGGTGAAGCACGCCAAGCCGCCCGCGAGCCGCAAGGATTCCTCCGAATGGTATGTGATCGCGCAGGGCTTCAAGGGGCGGGCAGAGAAGGAATAGCGCATATCGCGGCTGTTTGTGCGACATCCGAACTTGCCCCTTGCGGGCACGCGCGTCTCGTTGCACATGCTGCAATTGCGTGACGGTTTTGTGACAGTTCCGTTGCAGCACGGGAGTCATGACCATTCGGCAGATCGCCGCCCTTCCCTATACGATGGACGAAAGCGGGAGCATGCGGATCCTGCTGATCACTTCGCGCGAGACGCGGCGATGGGTGATTCCCAAGGGCAACCGCATCAAGGGGTTGGCGGCGCATCGTGCGGCGGAGCATGAGGCGTTCGAGGAAGCGGGCATTGGGGGCATCGCCTGCCCCGCCCCGCTCGGCCGCTACAGCTATCGCAAGCGACAGCGGGATGGCAGCGCGCGCACCGCGACGGTCGACGTCTTCCCGCTGGCGGTGACGCACCAGTCGATCGACTGGCCCGAGCGCGAGCAGCGCGACCAGCGCTGGTTCTCGGTGCCCGACGCCGCCAATGCGGTCGACGAGCCCGATCTCAAATCGATCATTGCGGCTTTTCGTGAGCCGCCCAACGAGCCCAGTGCGCTGACCCGCGCGATTCTGTGGTTGCGCATCCAGGGGGGAGAAAGAATATCGATGCTGCGCTGGCTCCAGGCCCTGATGCCCAAGCAGGGGCGGTTCTTCGAGCAGTTCGAGGATCATGCCGCGACGCTGGTGGCGGGGGCCGATGCGCTCGCCAAGCTGCTCAAGGGCGGTCCCGACATGGCCGAGCATTGCCGCGAGATCTTCGACCGCGAGCATGAGGCCGACGACATCATCCGCGAGGTGCTACAGGACGTGCGCCGCACCTTCATCACCCCCTTCGACCGCAGCGCGATCACCGGGCTGATAGGGGTGATGGACGATGCGATCGACCAGATGAACCAGACCGCCAAGGCAATCCAGCTGTTCGAGGTCACCGAATTCGCGCCGCAGATGCAGGACATGAGCGCGATCATCGTCGAGGCCGCGCGCATCACCGCCGAGGCGATGCCGCTGCTGCGCTCGCTCAACAACAATGCGGCGCGGCTGCACGACCTTACCGAGCGGCTCGTGCGGCTCGAAGGCCATGCCGACGAAATCCACGAGGCGGGGTTGAAGGCGCTCTTCAAGAAGGAAGGCGAGACGCATCCGATGGGCTTCATCGTCGGGCGCGAGATCTACAGCCATCTGGAAAAGGTGACCGACCGTTTCGAGGACGTCGCGAACGAGATCCAGGGTCTCGTCATCGACCACGCCTGACGCGCCGGGATGCTCGGCGGCAGCTTCCATGTGCCCTTCTGGGTGGTATCTCATGCCAGACGGCGATGGGGCTGGGCGTGCCGGTGTCGACGACGCACACGATCACGGGCGCGATTGTCGGCGTCGGCGCATCGCGCCGTCTGTCGGCGGTGCGCTGGAACGTGGCGAGCAGCATCGTCGTCGCCTGGGTGGTGACGTTGCCCGCGGCTGCCGCGATCGGCGCCGGCTTCTACCTTCTCGCCGGGCAGTTCGGCTGAACTTGCGCGGCGCCAGCGTCCGTTCTAGCGATCGGGATATGAACGCGAGCGGTTATCACGAGCAGGGTTATGCGCATCTCAAGGGCCTTGTTCCGCCCGAGGTGGCACGCGCCTTCCTGCAGGATCTGAAAGCCGATATGGGCCCCGGCGCGATCCCGCTGAGCGGCGTCACCAACCATGTGAACCTGCTCAATCGTCCGGCCTTCGAGGTCTATGGCAACCACTACAAGCCGATGCGCTTCTTTCTGTGGGGCCTGACCGCGATCATGCGCGAGCTGACCGGCCGCGACCTGCTACCGACCTATGATTATTTCCGCATCTATCGCGAGGGCGACGTCTGCCACGTGCATTCGGACCGCCACGCCTGCGAGCACAGCCTGTCGCTGACGCTCGATTACAGCGACGGAGAACCATGGCCGCTCGAACTCGAGAAGCGGCGCAGCGAACCCTCGGCGAAGGTGGACCTCGATTTCGGCGGTGAGGACTTTGCGGCGATCCCGATGCAGGTGGGCGACGCGGTGCTCTATCAGGGGGTGCACCACCGCCACGGGCGGATCACGCCCAACCCCAATGGCTGGTCGGCGCACCTCTTCCTGCACTGGGTCGATCGCGAGGGCCCCTATGGCGACCAGGCATTCGAAGGCCAGCCCGACCCGGCACCGGTCAATTTCAGCTTCAGCTGAGCGTAGGCATTTGCCGTTTGGCGGGATAGTGGATGGGGTGGAAAGCGGACGCGACCTTGAGCCCTCTCCCGCTTTTGCGGGAGAGGGTGGGGTGAGGGTCTTCTTCCCTTTTCACCAACGCGCCGAGCCCGCCGTAAGGCCGGAAAAGCCCTCACCGACTACGACTAGGCCGCAAGTGGCCAAGTCTCCGTTGCCTCTCCCGCGAAAGCGGGAGAGGGCGGAAGCGCCATACCCGTAACTGGGTCCAAACGGGACGTCAGTCGCCCGAGGACTTGCGCGCCTCGGCAATCGCCTCCTTGAGCGTGTCGTAGCCGACCGCGCCGTTGAGCACCTGATCACCAACGACCCAGCTCGGCGTGCCGCTGAAGCCGAGCGCGCGGGCGAGCGCGACATTGCTGTCGATCTCGCGCTGGACCGCGTCGGACTTGATCGCGGTCTGGACCGACGCCACGTCGAGCCCCGCATCGCGCGACGCCTTTTCGACTGCCGCAGCGCTCGGCCGGCCGGACGCATAGAGGGCGTCGTGGAAATGCTTGAACTTGCCCTGCTCAGCCGCCGCGAGGCTGACGCGCGCTGCCTTTTCGCTGTCCTCGCTCAGGATCGGCAGTTCGCGGAAGACGATCTTGAGATTCTTGTCCTCCTTCAGCAGACGCTCGATATCGGGCAGGCTGCGGCGGCAGAAACCGCAGGCATAGTCGAAGAAGACTACGAGCGTGGCGTTGCCGTTGGGATTGCCCGCCCAGGCCGAGGCGAACGGGGTTTCAAGCGCCTTGCGGCTGGCGTCGATCGACTTTGCGGCCTCGCGGTTCTGCAGCTTCTGGATCGCCTCGGGGATGATCTCGGGATGCGAGAGGATATAGTCACGCACCACCGCCTCGATCTTGGCGCGTTCGGCGTCGCTCACCTGCGGAGCGGAGGACAGCGCACCCGTGGCGAGCGCGGTGCCGGCGGCACCCGCGAGGAACGCGGCAACGGCGATCATGATCGATTTTCCCTTGGACATGTTTATCGCCTGCGGCGTTCCTGTTGTACGGCGGCTTCCGAGACCATCGCGATATCCTGCGCGCGCAGCCAGTCGGGGGTGCCTTCCTTGATCCCCTGCATCGCCTGGCGCGCATTGGCAAGTGCGAGCTGCGGACGCCCTTCGAGCGTGTAGCGCTCGGCGGTGGCCAGCTGCGCGCGCGGCAGATCGCCTTCGCGCTCATAAACCACGCCGAGCTGGTACCATGCGAAGGGATTTTCGTTGTCGCGCGTTACCGAGGCGCGCAGCACGGTGCGCGCCTCGTCGAAATTTTTGGGATCCTCGGTGGCGATCAGCGCATGGCCGAACAGCGCCGCGATCAGCGGCTGCGCGCGCGTGCGCTCCACCGACTCGCGCAAGGCTGGCAATGCCTCTGCGGGCTTGCCCGACTCCAGCAGGACCTGGCCCTTGAGCTCGAGATAATAGGGGTCGTGCGGCTGCGCCGCGAGCAGCGCATTGACCTCGTCGAGCGCTTTGTCGGGATAGGCCGATTTGTGCCAGGCATAGGCGCGCGCATAGCGTGCGGGCTCCGTCTTGTCGCGCTCGGGATAGTCGCGCAGCGTCTCTGCGGGTTCCGACGCGAAGCCCTTGAGCTTGGCCTTGATCCGTTCGAAGCGCGCCTCGAGCCCCGGATCGACCGGTTTGTTCCAGTTGGGCGATGCCATGTACTGATGCTCGAGCACCGCGAGGCGCTCGCCGCTGAGCGGGTGGGTTCGGCCGTAGCTGTCGTCCTGCGGGATCGCGAGCCGATATTCCAGGTTCTGGATGCGCTTGAAGAAGGCGAGCGAACCCTTGCCGCTGATCCCCGCCTTTTCGAGGAAGCTGACGCCCGCGGCATCGGCCGACGATTCCTGCGTGCGGCTGAACGCGAGATATTTGCCGAGCGCGGCCTGCTGACCCGCCGCCATGATGCCCATGCCCGCCTCGCCCGCACCCGCGGCGACCGCGGCAATGCCCGCGAGCAGGCTCAGCAGCGTGATGCCCGTCGCGGTTTTCATCCCTTCGGACGAGCGGATGATGTGGCCGCCGGTGATGTGGCCGAGCTCGTGCGCAATGACGCCCTGCACCTCATTGGCGTTGTCCGCCTGCATGATGGTGCCCGAGTTGATATAGACGATCTGTCCGCCCGCGACGAAGGCGTTGATCGTGGGATCGCCGACCAGCACGACCTTGACGTTCTTGGGATCGAGCCCCGCTGCACTGATCAGCGGCGCGGACATTTCGTCGAGCACCGCCTCGGTCTCTGCGTCGCGCAGGATCGACTGCGCCATGGCGGGCTGGACGAGCAGCACCAGCGACACGAGCAACGCGACCGCGGCGCGCACGACATGTACCAAGGAGCGGAATTGAATGGCCATTTGCCCTCTACCTCTCCCCCCGCACATGAACCCCGGATGAAATGCGGGGTTCCGGAAGGGCGCGGCGCGACGACCGCACCCTTCCGTGAACCGGATCCTATTCCTGTCCTCCAAAGGTCCGCTGCCACCAGCCGCGGCGCGGGCCATCCTCGCCCTCGTCGGCAGCATCGTTGGCGGGTGCGACGGCGGGCTCCGCGGCCTCTTCAGCGGGCGCTTCAGCGGTGGGCGCTTCGCCAGCCGCCTTGGGCGCCGCCTTCTTGCGCGTACGCTTGGGCTTGGCAGGTGCGGCTTCGCCCTCGGGCTCGTCCGCCACAGCTCCGGCAGCGGGGGCGGCAGGCTCGGTTTCGGCCTTGGGCGCAGCCTTTTTGCGCGTGCGCTTGGGCTTGGCGGGCTCCGCCTCGGCAGCCGGTGCTTCGACAGCGGGCGCCGGCTCGGCAGCAGCCTGGGCAACAGCCTCGATCTTCGCCTCGGCCTTGGGGCGACGGCGCGTGCGCTTGGGCTTTTCCTCGACGACCGGCTCGGACTCGGCCACGACCTCGGCGGGGACGGCCTCGACTTCGGCAGGCGCCTGGGCCTCAGCGGGCTCCGCCACGGTAGCCTGCGCCTCTTCGCCTTCGCGCCGGCGACGGCCGCCACGGCGACCACGGCGGTTGCGACGCTTCTTGCCTTCGCCCGCTTCGCTCTCCGCTGTCACGTGCTCGGCCTCTTCGCCCGACACTTCGGCTTCGGCGGCTTCGGCACCGCCCTCGGCCTCAACCTCACCCTCGGCCTCGCCGCGGCCCTCCCCTTCCTCGCGGCGACCGCGGCGCCCACGGCCACGGCGGCGGCGGCGGCGGCCAGCCTCGCGCTCGGCACGCTCGCCCCGCTCGCCACGTTCCTCGCGACCGCCTTCACTTTCCTCTTCCTCGTCGAACTCTTCCTCGTCCTCGACCGGAAGATCCTCATCCTCCTCGATGATCACCGGCTCGAAGCGCGGCGCGTGCTCGGGCGGCGGGCCGCTCGATTCGACGCTCATCCGCGCGCCCTCGGTCTCGCCATCGGGCAGGATGTCGATGGCGACGCCGTAGCGATCCTCGATCTCGGCAAGCTCGGCACGCTTGCGGTTGAGCACATAGATCGTGGCTTCCTGGCTCGCACGCAGCGTTAGCTTGCTGCCGCGTCCACGTGCCGCCTCGTCCTCGAGCATGCGCAGCGCCGAGAGGCCCGCCGACGATGCGGTGCGCACCAGCCCGGTGCCCTCGCAATGCGGGCACTGGCGCGTCGATGCCTCGAGCACGCCGGTGCGCAGCCGCTGGCGGCTCATCTCCATCAGGCCGAACGAGCTGATCCGGCCGACCTGGATGCGTGCGCGGTCATTGGAAAGCGCGGCCTTCACCGCCTTTTCGACCTTACGGATATTGGAGTTGTTCTCCATGTCGATGAAGTCGATAACGACGAGGCCCGCCATGTCGCGCAGGCGCAGCTGGCGCGCGATCTCGTGTGCGGCCTCGAGATTGGTCGCGACCGCGGTTTGCTCGATGCCGTGTTCGCGCGTCGACCTTCCTGAGTTGATGTCGATCGACACCAGCGCCTCGGTCGGGTTGATCACCAGATAGCCGCCCGATTTGAGCTGGACGGTCGGGTGGTACATCGCGGCGAGCTGATCCTCGACATTGGATCGCTGGAACAGCGGCACCGCATCCGCATAGGGTTTTACACGCCGCGCATGGCTGGGCATGAGCAGCTTCATGAAGTCCTTCGCCTGGCGATAGCCCTCCTCGCCCTCGACGATCACTTCCTCGATATCGCGATTGTAGATATCGCGGATCGCGCGCTTTATCAGGTCGCTGTCGCCGTAGACCAAAGCGGGGGCGCTCGATTGCAGCGTCTTGTCGCGAATCTCGTCCCACAGCCGCGCGAGATAGTCGAAATCGCGCTTGATCTCGGTCTTGGTGCGCTGGAGCCCCGCGGTGCGGACGATGCAGCCCATCGTGCTCGGCAGCTTGAGATCGGCCATGATCGACTTGAGACGCTTGCGATCGCCGGCATTGGAAATCTTGCGGCTGATCCCGCCCCCGTTGGAGGTGTTGGGCATCAGCACGCAGTAACGTCCGGCGAGCGAGAGATAGGTGGTGAGTGCCGCACCCTTGTTGCCGCGCTCTTCCTTCACGACCTGGACGAGCAGCACCTGACGGCGGCGGATGACGTCCTGGATTTTGTAGCGGCGACGCAGCGCCATGCGCTTCTGGCGCAGTGCCTCGACCGCGCCGTCATCGGCCTGCGCGCGGCCGCGCCTGCGGCGGCGATCGCCATTGCCGGCGGATTCGCCATTGCCCTCGGCGTCGCCCTCACCCTCTTCGTCGCCATGGTCGCCATTGTAGACCTCCTCGACGCCGTGATGCTCGTCGCTGTCCTCGCCCTCGTGCGCCTCGTCCTCCTCATCCTCGGCTTTGGCGCGCAGCGCCTCTTCCTCGGCGGCGTGCTCGGCCTCCTCGCGAAGCAGCGCTTCGCGGTCTTCCTTGGGGATCTGGTAGTAATCGGGGTGGATTTCGCTGAAGGCCAGGAAGCCGTGGCGATTGCCGCCATAGTCGACGAACGCCGCCTGTAGCGACGGCTCGACCCTCGTTACCTTCGCGAGATAGATATTACCTTTGAGCTGCTTGTGCTCGGCGGACTCGAAATCGAACTCCTCAATCCGGTTTCCCTTGACGACCGCCACGCGGGTTTCTTCCCGGTGGCGCGCGTCGATCAGCATGCGCATGGTCATTAAAAATACTCCGGGCGCGCCCGGTGCCGGCACTCAAGGCCGGCGGCGCGCCAAATTGTGGGGACGGCGCGCGGAAGCCTGTGGTCCGCGTCGCGTTCGCCCGGGTTGCAATGAAAATCTGTGCTGTTGCTGCGTGCGCACGTCCGGCAATCGGTGCCGGAACCGCCCCCAAGCCCGAAGCATTGCCGGCCCATCGGGCAGAATGCGGTGCGGGGGAGAAATGCCTCATGCAGCGTCAACCTGAAACTATCGCCCCGAGGGACGATCCAAAACCGCTGATCGGACCCCACGGTCCGTCAGCGACTTGCACCGCTAGCATCGCACGACCACAGGGGCAACAAAAAGCCGTTCATCCTGGCGAGCCTGCGAGCGCGCGGTCGGATACGCGCCGAAAATTTCGCTCGATTCCGCGCGCATTGCCTGTCATTCCGCGGATATGGGGATTTGGGCGGGGAGCTTCCAGTGATGTTCGCCATGCGTCGCGCCATGACGGTGCCGTTGCTCGTCGCCATGCTGTGCACGGGATGCGGCCAAGCCCCCGAACCGCGCAGCCGCTACAACATCACGCTCCCGCTCGGCCCGCCCCGTCC